>JBHGBB010000041.1:0-22026 GCA_041946755.1 bacterium
TGCATAAGTTCCATCTGGATATGACCGATACTGCTAAACATAAAGAGAAATCCGATTCTGGGAATCAACATTGATTTATATTGAAAGGAGGGAAAAGGATATGAAACTTAAATTAGGATTAACGATCGTGATTATTCTGGTTCTTTGTATCGCATATTGTTATTCTGAACCGACCAATTATACCGCGACCATGGTGATGGAGAAGATGCAATCAAACTATGCTCGGGACGGTAAGAAAATCCGGTCGGAGATGGATATGGGTGAGATGGGTAAGATGATTAGCATTGTTCAAACAGATGTTAAAAAGAATATTATGCTTAATCCGGAAAAAAAGATGTATTTCGAAAATGTCTGGCAGGAAAGTAAAATGAAATCCGACCCGACCATATTCCAAAATGATGCGAACTATAAAGTTGATAAGGTGAAAGTCGGTACTGAAACAATTGATAAACATCCTTGCATTAAGTATACGATGACGGTAACCAATAAAACCACGGGCGAAAAACAAACCGGCATGATTTGGGAAGCAACGGATTTACAGAATCTGATAATAAAGTATCAAATGACCCATGATAATAAGACAATGACGATCGAATGGAAAAATGTTAAACTTAATACTGCGACTGCGGATATGTTTGAGGTTCCTGCTGGATATAAAAAAGCAAATAGTATGATGGAATTGATGGGGATGGGAAATATGGGTGGTATGCAGCGAATGCCGGGTTCGAGGCGATCGAATACTCCAAAATCGGATGAATAGCTGCTGTCTTGCTGAGAATAAGAAAATCGAGTAAAATAATAGTATAATGCCGTTCCAATACATAACGGTTGGAACGGCATTTTATTCGTAGCTAATTAACTTAACAAGGCCGGCGTAACTCAGGTGGTAGAGTAGCTGATTTGTAATCAGCCTGTCGGGGGTTCGAGTCCCTCCGCCGGCTCCAGTTGAAATGAGTACCAAGGATCAAGTACCCAGTACCATATTTTAAGTAAGTATAAATATTATAACTTAACTTCGTCGTTTCATTTTTTAGTGTTTTCGTGGTAGAATATTGGTTCTATATAACGTGGACAGGTTCCCGAGCGGCCAAAGGGAGCAGACTGTAAATCTGCCGGCGATGCCTTCGGAGGTTCGAATCCTCCCCTGTCCACCATCCCTCACATAGTCGTTGTAACGACAATTAATTTACTAGCGCCAATGCTGAATATTCGCTACTAGACTGAATGTTCAGCATTATTTATTTATGCAAACGAACGAAATTAGAGCTAAATATCTCGATTTTTTCAAACGTCATGGACATACGATTGTCCCTAGCGACGGATTGATTCCGAAAAACGATCCCACCTTACTATTCACCAGTGCCGGCATGGTCCAGTTTAAAGACCATTTCTTAGGTAAAATCAAACTTGATTTCCATCGGGCAGTTTCTTGCCAGAAATGTCTCCGTACCTCGGATATAGAAAATGTTGGCCGGACGGCTCGGCATCATACCTTTTTTGAAATGCTGGGTAATTTCTCGTTTGGCGAATATTTTAAACCGGATGCTATCCGTTGGGCGTGGCAGTTTGTGACGGAAGAGCTCCGTTTACCTCAAGAAAAACTCTGGGTAAGTATTTATACTGAAGATGATGAATCGTTTAACCTCTGGCATCAAGAAGCCGGAGTAGCTGAGAATCGGATCGTCCGATTGGGTGAAGATAGCAACTTCTGGAGTATGGGCGATACCGGCCCCTGCGGACCGTGTTCTGAGATATTAATCGACCAAGGGCCGGAAATGGGCTGCGGGAAACCGACCTGCGCTGTCGGATGCGATTGCGACCGCTATTTAGAGTTTTGGAATCTGGTATTCACCCAATTCGACCGCCAGCCGGATGGGAAACTATTATCATTACCCAAGAAAAATATCGATACCGGTATGGGATTGGAACGGACTGCAGCGATTGTTCAAGGAGTACATACCAACTTTGATATTGATATCATTCGACCGATTATTGAGTATGTTCATGAATTCACTGATACCCGGTATGGCGCTAATCCGAAATCGGATATGTCGTTCCGACTTATTGCCGACCATAGTCGAGCATTAACTTTTGCTATTAGCGAAGGTATCTTACCTTCAAACGATGGACGAGGATATGTTCTCCGTCGGATTTTGCGCCGGGCATACCGGCATGGTAAATTGATTGGAATCAATGAACCGTTTATATATCGAATTGCCGGAGTAGTAGTCGATTTGATGAATGAAGCGTATCCGGACCTGAAACCGCGATGGCAGCATACTTCCCAGATGATTCTGGCTGAAGAAAAACGGTTTGAATCGACCTTAAACCAGGGATTGACTCTGCTCGATGAATGGATCATTAAACTGAAACAGAATAATGCTACGGTTATACCCGGTGAAATTGCATTTAAACTCTATGATACCTATGGTTTCCCGTTAGATTTAACCATGGATATCGCTGCTGAACAAGGATTAACGGTAGACGAACCGGGATTTAAATCTGAATTAGGTATCCAACAAGACCGGGCGCGCGCTGCCTGGTCGGGGTCTGGCGAACAAAAAGTATCGGATATCTATCAGCAGATACAGAAACAGCATGGGGATACTGAGTTTCTGGGATATAAGAAAGAGAAAATAAAAGCTAAGCTAATTGCGATAGTTAAAAACGGGCAATTAGTTCAATCAGCAGAACCGAACGATAAAGTTGAACTGGTTTTTGACCAAACCTCGTTTTATGCCGAATCCGGCGGGCAGGTAGGCGATACCGGTACTATTATAGGTAAAAAAGGTACCACGGCTGAAGTTACCGGAACCACCAAAATAGTCGGAAACTCGGTTTTACATCAAGCATTAATTAAAAAAGGGAATTTAACTATTGGAGAAGAATATACTTTATCGGTTGATCCAGAAAAACGGCATAATATCGGCCGGAATCATACTGCGACTCATTTATTACATTCCGCACTCCGGCAGGTATTAGGTGACCATGTTCATCAATCCGGGTCGTTAGTTTCAGCAGATCGGCTTCGGTTCGATTTCACCCATTTTCAAGCTCTTACTCCGGAAGAATTAAATCGGGTAGAAGAGCTGGTTAATGAAAAGATTCTGGATAATCTAGCGGTTAAAGTGTTAGAGAAACCGATTGATGAAGCGCGGCAGATGGGTGCTATGGCATTATTCGGCGAAAAATATGGCGAGAAGGTTCGGGTGGTTAAAGTATCCGAATATTCAATCGAGCTTTGCGGTGGAACACATTTGGATCTGACTGGAGATATCGGGTTGTTTGTTATCACGAGTACCGGGTCAGTTGCGGCTGGAGTTCGCCGGATAGAAGCGGTTACCGGGAAAGCGGCATATCATTACCTTAAAAAATGGCAGCAGACGATAACCGATACCGCGCAATTGGTTAAAAGCGAACCGGATAAACTCTATACCCGGATCGAATCGACACTAGAAGAAAATAAACAGCTGCATAAAGAGATCGAAAAACTGAAGACGCAAGGGTCATCACTTAATCTCGATACGATAATACAATCTGCCTCAGAAATTAATGGGATTAAAGTTATCGTTCAAAAGATTAACGAGGCCGACCAGAAAACCCTATTAAGTATAACCGACCAGTTAAAAGAGAAACTGAGTTCAGCGGTAGTAGTTCTCGGTTCAAGTCTAGGTGATAAGGTGAGTTTAATTGTTATGGTGACTAAAGATTTGGCTGGGAAAGTACATGCCGGTAAACTGATACAGCAAATTGCACCTCTAGTAGGCGGTGGCGGCGGCGGCCGTCCTGATTTAGCGCAAGCGGGTGGTAAAAATCCTGAACAACTTGATACTGCGTTGCAGCAAGTACCATCAATAGTACAAGGATTAATAACCAAATAGTCCTTATAAAAATGTAGTTAGGTTAAGGTTATGGAGTGAGTTAGGTAGTTAGTCGTTAGTCGGAGGGTCACGAATGGAGACGAAAATCGTTAGTTTTACCGATTTGTATGTATATCAAAACTCGTACAAAGCTTCTCTCCAAGTAATACTTGAAATCGTTCCCAAACTACCTGATGAAGAAAAATATGACCTTAAAGACCAACTCCGCCGATCTTGCAAAGCTGTCCCGAGATTAATTGCTGAAGGCTATGCCAAGCGACATCAGAAGTATGGATTCCAAAAATATCTGGATGATGCGCTTGGTGAATGTAATGAACTAATTGTTAGTTTAAGCCATGCAAAAGATATTTATCCAAAATATGTTAATGTAAAACTCTGTGAAGATTTAATAAAGGTTTACGATATTACTGGTAGACAGATTTATAAATTATCAGAAAGCTGGTCTAAGATTAAGGGTAAAACTAGCCCAACTACTTAACCGAATAACCTAACTCACTACTTTACCCTTACCTAACGACAATAACGATTTTAAATGGCTTTTCTCGGTTTGGATGTTGGTGATAAAAGAATCGGAATATCGATTTCGACTGGTACCGGTAATATCGCGGTACCATTAGAAGTATTAACCCGATCGTCGTTAGAGAAAGATATCGAGCGAATCAAACAGATTATTGCAGTACATAATGTTACCGAGATAATAGTCGGATTACCCCGGCGGCTGGACGGTAGTCTACAGATTCAGGCGGAAAAAGTCCAGAAGTTTATCGGCCAATTGCAAGAACAAATCCCGTTACCATTTCATACCTGGAATGAATGGTTATCGACGAAAGAAGCGGAGCGCACCCTGATTTCAGCTGATGTATCCCGGCAGAAACGGAAACAGGTAATCGATAAACTCGCTGCCGTTTTAATTCTGCAAGGTTACCTTGATGCCCATGAAACGAAAAAATAAAATTATTCTCGCGATTATTATTTTTCTCATCCTTGATATTCTGATTATTCTTTATTTCAATATTTATACTGCCTACGATAGCCGCTACTATACCCGAACAGTAACTATTCCTCCAAAAACCAGCACCTATGGTATTGGACTATTACTCGAACGCGCGGAGTTAATCAATTCGCCGATGCTGTTCGTTATTTATGTCAAACTCGGTGGCGCAGCGCATAGTTTAAAAGCCGGGAATTACCAGCTCGATTCCCAGATGAGTTTAGCCGAAATCGCTCGGAGATTACAGTCCGGTGCGGAATCCACCAGTGGACTAATCACTATTCCGGAAGGATTCAATCTCATCCAAATCGCTAATGCATTACAGACTCGGGCGATATTAAAAAGTGATGAGTTTTTAAATGCGGTTCATGCACCGGAATATCTTGCGCGATATAATCTTAAACGAACCGATTTGGAAGGATATTTATTCCCGGATACTTACCGGTTATATCCGGATATCCCGGCGAAAAAAGCGGTCGATTTAATGCTGAACCAATTCGATAAGATGGTAGAACCGGTATATCAGGATTATTTGCAGAAGAAGAAAACCAAATTAGCACTCGATGAAATTATCACCTTAGCGTCATTAATCGAAAAAGAGGCGGGAAATGATACCGAAAAAAACCTTATCGCAGCGGTATTCTATAATCGGATTAAACGAGGCATGCCACTCCAATGCGATCCGACAATTCGGTATATTGTCAAGAAACCTTCTGAAACTTTAACCAAAGACGATTTGCAGGTTAATTCGCCATATAATACGTATCTTAACCATGGATTACCGCCAGGACCGATATGTAGTCCCGGATTGGCCTCGATTGAAGCGGCACTCGCACCCGCACCGGTAAAATATCTCTATTTCGTTTCCCGGAACGATGGCACCCATGAATATAGTTTTACTCTCGACCAGCATAACGCTGCAGTGATTAAATATCAAAGGAATAACCATGAGAAAGAGAAACCGGAACTAGCCACGGCTACAATTGATACAACCACTACCCAATAAAGATAAAATCCAAGTTCCAATCCGCCTCAGGCGGACAAGTTCCAAATAAGCTCCAAGCTCCAAGTTCCAAACCACAGCAGTAGAATGTCTTTATTTTGGAAATTGGTATTCGGAATTTATTTGGACATTGAGATTTGGGATTTGGGATTTAACGAGCTATTCCCTTTTTTTTGAGATACTCGTAGCTCATCTTGATACTTTCAAATACTGGTCTCTGGCAAATATCCTGTTCTACGATATACCATTTGGTATTCGCTTGTTTACATGCTGCCAAGATATCATCCCAATCGAGAATCCCGGAACCGACTTCTGCAAACGACCGTTTATCATCATTAGCCATATCTTTCAGATGCATCAACTGGCATCGATTCGCATATTTCCGGATATATGCTGCCGGATTCGCGCCCCCATGCTGGACCCAATATACATCGATTTCGGTTAATACCAAATTCGGATCGCAGGATTCGAAGAAAATATCCAGCGCATATTTTCCATCATAGGTAACGAATTCATAACTATGATTATGAAATCCAAAGGTTATCCCCTGCGTTTTACATTTTGCACCGATTGCATTAAATATCGCAGCCATTTTCTTCCAGGCATCAGCGTTCCCTCTACGATTTTCCGGTATCCAAGGGCAGATGATATAATTATTCCCGATCGTCTGCTGAAACTCCAGAATACTATCCAGCTCCGTTTCTAATTTATCTAACGAAAGATGGGCTCCAGCCGGCTCTAATCCGAAATCATCCAATGCCTGTTTTAACTCTTTCGCCGATAAATCTCCGCCACCGGAAAGCTGGACTCCCGGATATCCGATTTCTGCAACCTTCTTCAACGTACCGATATAATCTTTCGCAATCTCATCGCGAACAGTATACAACGCTAACGCTACCTTACCTTGAGGCATAATATCTGCTCCTTTTGATATAATATTTACCTAATTATTATAACTGAAAAATATCGTCTATAATACCTAACGCTATATTTTACTATATTTAATAATCCGATTATGAACGTTCTGCAAGACATTCGAATACGGTTGTTAGACGGTCGGAATAAATCCTGGATATCATTACAAGGTACCGTATTAACATATCACGAGCTAAGGTGGAGTCAAGAAACAACCGTGGATATACCGGTCGAGCTTATTTCGATTTCCGAAAAGAAGCAAATTATGCAACTCCGGTTTGGTATGGCATTATTGTGGCTGCTATTTTCTACTTTAACCTTTGTGATAATTGCCCTCGCCTTGGATTTACAGGACAATAAGCTTTCTACAGAGATTTATGCTATTGTATCGGCAATTATTGTTATTATACCATTTATCAGTCTCATCGTTTGGTCTTTTTTCCGGCAAAGGACTGTATGCTTAACTATTGCACCGAAAAACGGGGAAATATCGTTTTGGGTTGAGAAGAAGAATAAAACTGCTATCGATAATCTGATATCAGAATTAATCAAGCGGAAGGAATTAGTTCAGGAAACAATCCCTTATCCGATGCAGTCGGCTATTGGCGATCAAATCCGGCAACCGTGGAAGCGTACTATTATTTTAACGTTATTACTCTCCTATCCTGCAACTGTTTTGGAACAACCAAAACTCCTATTCTTATGCCTTATTCCGGTCATCATGCATATCTGGCATTTGATTTTCTTATTTCGGCAACCGGCACTATATAACGATGCGGTAGCATTGTATTTCGATAAACAATGGGATAAAGCGATAGCGAATATAGAACAGTTATTACGACAATCGCCATCTTATGTTCCAGGATATCTATTATTTATCCAGATTCTGTTAAAGTTGGATCAATATGGCAAAGCTGAAAATATCTTGGGTCGTGTTCAGAACCAATTAGATCCGGAATTGGCTAATTCGATTCATCTCGAAATCATCAATCGAAAACGGTTATTCGATAGAAAGACTATAACGGTTTAGTTAAGCATCTAAATCTTGTTACTAGAAATTACTTTATGAAACTTTCAGTCATTGTTCCGGTATATAACGAAAAAAACACGATTCATGAAATCCTCGATAAAGTCCGGCGGGTGCCGATCGATAAAGAAATTATTGTAGTTGACGGCAACTCGACTGACGGGACCAAAGATATCTTAGCCCTTGAAGCGCAACAGCCGGATACCAAAGTGTTCTATGAAGACCGGCCGCGCGGCCGGGGTGCGGCATTAAAACTCGGGATGGAACATGCTTCCGGGGAAATCTATATTTACCAGGATGGAGATTTAGAACTCGATCCGGCCGATTATCCGGCGTTGATTCAACCGATCGAAACCAACTCGGCGAAAGTGGTTTTCGGGTCCCGATTCCTGGCTAAATCGACCGGATATATGAGTTTCTTACAATGGTTCGGCAACCGGTTTCTAACCGGATTAGTCAATCTCCTATATGGCAGCCGGTTGACCGATGTCGAGACCTGTTATCAGGTATTCCGCGCGGAAGCAGTTAAAGATTTGGAAATTAAAAGTAACGATTTCAATTTTACCGTTGAACTCGCAGTGAAACTGATTAAAAAAGGGTATCAAATCACTGAGATTCCCATAACCTATACTCCCCGGAGCAAAGAAGAAGGTAAAAAAGTCCGGTGGAAAGACGGATTCACTTCCTTATATACCCTGATTAAATACCGATTCTATAAATAGAATAGCCTTAGATGATGCTATCTATTATTCAATTTGAATATCGAAATCCCCAATCCGAAACAAATTGACCAAATGCAATAATAAACAAGTAAATAATAATCAAAATTTGAATTTAATTAATTATCTTTTTAAGAGTGTTTTTTGGTCGATTCGTCATTAAGTTTTTCAATTTTTCTTTTTGTTTCGATATTCGATATTCGACATTCGAATTTTTATAATTGACATCTTTTGGTTTTTTCGGCATAATATCTAATTACTATGCGTAGATTATGGTTTTTTCCGTTATTAATCATTTGTTTCACTTCGATTATTACTTCTAGTATGAGCGAGGAAATTATCACCTTACCACATCGTGAATTCCGCGGAATATGGATAGCCTCAGTTAATAATATCGATTGGCCTTCCCGAAAAGGATTACCGGTTCAAGAACAGCAAACAGAACTCGTCCAGTTATTAGATTTATGTACTGCTCTGAATCTAAACGCGGTTATATTCCAGATTCGGCCGGCAGGAGATGCATTCTATAATTCGAAACTCGAACCCTGGTCGGTATGGTTAAACGGAGAACAAGGGAAAGCGCCTGACCCATACTATGACCCACTCGAATTCGCTATTACTGAATCCCATAAACGGGGGTTGGAACTCCATGCCTGGTTTAATCCCTATCGGGCAGGCATGACTTCCCAAACCAAGTTCGCCCCGAATCATGTGATCAATAAATATCCTGACTTGATATATAAGTATGATACCTTCTACTGGATGGACCCCAGCGCGGATGAAATTAAACAGCATACCTTGAATGTTATTCTCGATGTAGTTCGCCGCTATGATGTTGATGGTATTCATTTCGATGATTATTTCTATCCCTATCCGGTAGATAAAGTCGATTTCCCGGATAGTAAGACCTATAGCAAATATACTTCTAACGGCGGAACCTTATCATTAGCCGATTGGCGGCGGGATAATGTTAATTGGATGGTAAACCAGGTATACCTGAGTATCTTAAAAGAGAAACCTTGGGTAAAATTCGGAATTAGCCCGTTTGGCATCTGGCAGCCGGGATATCCGAAAGGAATAGTCGGACTAAACGCTTATGAAGCGTTATACGCCGATTCAAAAAAATGGTTGGAAGAAGGCTGGGTAGATTATTTTGTACCGCAGTTATATTGGCGAATAGCCGCTCCCGGCCAGAGTTATCCGAAGCTTTTACAATGGTGGCTAGACCAGAATATCCGGAACCGGGATATTTATGCCGGAAATATTTTATCTAGCATTGGACCGAAAACGTTAGGATACCTTTCTCCGGAAGCGTCAACCCTAGAATCGGTGAATGAAATTAAAGTTACCCGGGAGAAGAAAGCGCTCGGTAATATTCTGTTTAGCATGAAAGAATTGGTTCGAAACAATGCGAAATTAACGGATGCGATTAAGAAAGAGGTATATCAACAAAAAGCGCTGGTTCCGACCATGAGTTGGAAACGGAGTAATTATCCTCATTCACCATTTAATGTTACCTTCAATCAAATGTTATCATCATCGTCTACTCAAACTTTTCAAATTTATTGGGAATCTGGAGATGTACCGAACGATCTTACTGAAGTTTGGCGCTGGGCAGTCTATCGTCAGATCGGAACTGCTGATTGGGAGCTTATTGCAGTATTACCACGTTCACAGACTACTTATACGGATACTTTCGTTTTAGAAAGTGATGCTAAAGATATTAAAACTAGACATGCGGTTACTGGATTAGACCGGTTATCAAACGAAAGTATACCTACCCTAGCTATCCAAGCTGAATAATCAATCTTTATCCTAATTAAACTTCATCTTCTTCTGCCACTGAGACTCAGAGACACAGAGAAAAACACTTAATCTATTCATTATATTATCCTTATCTTGACCCAAACTGGCTTTTTTTATCTTTACCCAAATTTACCCGATACCGGACTATAACCCGAATTGGTCGGACCAATTCGGGCTATATTCCATTTATGTAACCAGCCAAGTTGAATTATACTCAAGTTGCGTAAAATTCAAATTGAAGCTTTTATATTGTATGGGCAGGGTTTCCCTGCCCGATACAGAGACGATATAATCCGCCTAAGGCTGCCCCCCTACTAAACCTATTTTTTACCAAATGGTAAAAAATATAAATTCTAGTATTGATGCTGGTTAAGTTGAATTAGTCTCCACTGGACTATAATTCAACTTCTATATGACTGGTTTACAGAGTTGACCTATTCTCAATTTGAGAAAAGGGCATGTTGGTAATAGTAACCAATTGATTATATATAACTTATCGCTGAAATAACTAACCCGATAATCGCCAGCGCCCAGCTCAATGAGGATAAAGAAAGGTAGAATAATTAACAAATCTATTTGTTAATTATCTTCGGGAGGATCTAATTTTGCTCTTTCTTGGCTGACATAATTAATAAATTTAGTCCAGCTCATATCAAGCTGTAATATTTTATTAAATAGAGTAGCAGAATATAATTCAATAAGGTAAAGATAATTTATTAACGATTTTTCATCATTAACCAATGCTGTTATTGAAATAATCTTATTAATTAATTGAATATTACTCTGTATAATCTGAGGTATTATCTTTTTAATTTCATTAGGGATATTTTGATCGGGGTAATTTATTCTATCTATTTGCCGGTCAAATACCGCAGGATTTCTTATGATACTTACCGACCAAGGAATCAAGTGCTCCGAATCAATTTCTTGATTGATATTTACCTGTTCGATTGTATCACTAATTTTATCTGGTATCGGAACTGAATATTCAAGACAACAATTGCTAAAATTATAAAATGCTACAATAAATTCAGTATAACTCGTTTTAAGCTGCTGTAGTTCGCCATATTCGATAGTACTTATTTCTCTAACTATCTCATCTACCCTATTAAGTTTGTCATAATTAGTCATATCAATATCGGTTTCAACAAACTGTCTTAATTTAAATAAATAGGAATAGCAATCAACGGCATAATCAAAAATTGACACAAGAAGAGTTGAACTATTTTTTTCAATATCGTCTCTAATCTCGATTTTTCGGGGATGTTCGTTAACAAGCTTATCCAATGCAATGATATTGACTAAGTAATTTTTTAAATAAGGGTGAATAACCTGATCAAGATGTTTGATAAATGGAGTGTCTGAATTGAGATCAGTATTAGGCATGTTTCAACTGTAATGTATAATAATTTAATAGTTTCTATTACCAATAAACTCAATAATATATTTATTATATCATTATATCTTTGAAAATAAATAGCAACTGAAAATTCAATACTTACGGTTATTATAAAGATTAAATATAACTTATCGCTGAAATAATTAGCCCGATTATCGCCAGCGCCCAGATATAAGGGATCAGTTTTTTAGTAATCGTAATAACATCTACTCCTAAATAGCTGGCAATCCAGACGTTATGGGTATTGGTAGGGTCGCATACCCCTTGAATCGCACCGACTGAAATAAACAACCCCATAATTGCCGGTGGCGGTAAGGTGCCGGTAGCGAGCATTATCCCAGCCAATCCCGAACCCATACCCCAAACATTTAAAGGACCCCGATATAACGCTAACGGCGCTAAAATCGAGAAGATAATCAAATAAGTCCACCGGCTATGCGGAATTATACTCGATAATAATGGCTGCAGATACGCTTTAACGGTATCCAAGGTAACTGCTTTTAATACCATTCCAATTCCAATCATCAACAATACTGCTGGAAGTACACTTTCTGCACCTTCAAACATCGATTGGGTAAACGATTTAATCGCTCCTTTTTCCCAGGTGGTAATCAACCCCCAGATCAACCCGGCTAAAAACGCGGCGAAAAACGGAGTTTTAAATACTAAAACTAATATGATCGGGACTAAAGGAGTCAGCATCGCCAGCACTCCTACTTTCGGTTTCGCTACCGGTTCAGCTGGAATTTCCGCTGCCCAATAATACTGCATATTCTTCTTACGCAACCCGAGAATAATAAAAATCAATCCGATTAAGAGATATATCCCGGCGATTTTGAACGAAAATAATTTGGTCATTTCAGTTGGCACCCCGATAGTATTCTGATAAAACACCCAGTTTGCCGGTGCGACTGACCCGCCGGCACAAATCCCGATCAGCATCACTCCGGCAGCGACTAACGGCGAAGTGCCTAACGATAACATGATCGGAAAGATGATACTACCCACCATGATTACTGCACCTAATCCACCTAAGGTAATAAATAATACTGCGGTTACTAACATCATAATAATCGCTACTATCATCGGCCGATCCCCGGCAAGTTCGGCAGCGATCCGGATAATCGCTTCCGCAATCCCTTTCTTTCGAACAAAGATCGCGAGCATCCCACCGAATAACGCTAAAGTATACGCTTCATTCAACCGCAACGACCCTTCCCCGATAACCACTTTCAATAAATCATTATTCGCTGCTAAATCCCGCATATAGCCGAACGAGCCGATGAATCCGCTCGATCCGAGTTTCTGGATAATCTGGGTGCCATACGAACTGAGTATTATCGACTGCCGGTCAGCAAGTTCCGGGGTCGCACCAAACTTTACCCCTAAATAATACGGTTGGCCGTTAAATAAGGTTCTTGGGATAGGTTTGATATTCCCTAAAATAGCAGTATACGCTTGTTTCGATACCGCTACCTTCTGAGTTTCCGACCATAGCGCAGTTCCGCCGGAAGATTCGCTATATAAACCAAACGAAATACTCTGAGTATCAGCCGGTGGCAGTTGAACGGTATCCGGTACCGTACCATTATAAATACTGCCGACAAACAGTAATGGCAATCCGCCGATAACCGCGAAACTAATCGCCATAATCGGTAACGCTAATAACGCCGAGATTTTGTTTAAATACATCAGCACCATCATAACTAAAAAGATTACAAGTAGTATTATTCCAATGATCATATTTATTTCTCCTAATTCGTTAAATGGTTTAATAGCTAAATCAAAACTATAGACAGTAGTTAGGTTAAGGTTAAGGAGTGAGTTAAGTAGTTTGGTAAAGTAGTTGGTCTAAAACTAACAACCCATGACCAACAACCTAACTCACAACCTAACCTTGACCTAATAACATTACCTATTTACCTATCGCTATTATTTCAAATTCCCAATTTCGGTGAATATATTCGGCATCGTGGTCATCCAGCTATAACAGAAAATAACTTCTCCTTTACATCCTATCTCGCGAGCGGCTTGAATCTGCAACGGTAACGCCGGATGATTCGATCCGGCTAATCCGGCTAATCCCGGATATACCGGTACTTGACCGGACCCGGATTGCGATACGCTAATCTCTTTTTTTATCCCCTCTATCGAAGGACTATAACACATCGGAGTTAGAAAATCTAAATATCGGGTTTCGCACCAGGTTGCCCAATCCTGTAACCGGCTATCAGTATATCGATGTTGATAATAGTCCGGGAAAACTGCCGCTGAAAGTTTTACCGGTTTCTTCGATTGTTTAACGGTTTTCGCTATTAACGCGACTAATTCGGTTACCTGCTGTTCCCGGAACATAGCCCAGGTCTGCCATTTATCCGGTTCTGTTTTCGAGTTAATCGATTTCGGGTCATAGCCATATCTCTTTTTAAATTTATCGATAGCATAAGGGTTATATCCGAACTCGGTATTCCCGGCAGCATATCGGATATAATCGAGATTAATCCCATCAATCGGATATTTGGTGCAGAGCTCTTGAACCAATTCAATTATTTTCTGCCGGACCCCAGGGACTGAGGGATTAACCAAATAATGTTTCGATTCGAATCCTTCGGTGGTTTTGCCGTTAATATCCAAATCCAACCACTCCGGATGCTTATCTAAAACCGGGGTTTGCGGGAAATTAGTATCCGGAGTCGGCCGCCAATAGAATACTTCTATCCAGCAATGGACCTGGATATGCCGCTGATGCGCTTTTTTAATAAACAGGTTTAATAAATCTTGTTTATCCAATTCCGGCCGTTCAGGGAAAACCGAACTGGGATAGATAGTATATCCATGGTAGAAAGTTTCGATAAACGCGGCGTTAAATTTCGCCCGAGAGATATCGTCGAGTATCCGGTCAATTTCCGGTTCATTATTCGGTAACCGAATCCAAATCCCGCGAAGTTCTTGAGTCGATAATGCGGGATGAATCTGGGTTGTTCCATATAGACATCCGAATATTGAACTTAGAATTAACGTTAAACTTAACCAGGAGATTAATTTTCGTTTCATATTTAGTTTTTAATTTAATCTAATTGGGGTACTCTTTGAAGTATGTTTTTTATCCAGTCTACTGTCTACTGACTACTGTCTACTGTTTTTTCTGACTTCTGACTTCTTACTTCTATCTTCTTATTTCTTTTTCGCACCGCACGAATCGCGAATAATCAGTTTGGTTTCTAGAACAGTATTTTTAATCGGCTTCCCAGCGATGCGCTGGAATAGTTTCTCAGCCGCGCATGCACCCATCTGATATTTCGGTTGGGAAACGGTGGTTAACGGCACATCCATTAATTCCACGAAATTCAAATCGTCGGTACCGACAATAGCGATATCTTGCGGAATCTGCAGATTCGATTGCCGGATAACTCGCATCGCCCCGATTGCTGCGGTATCGCAAATCGCATAAATCGCAGTCGGTCGCGGATTCCGTTTCAATACTTTCGCCATAGCTTCCGCACCGGCATTAATCGTAAACCCACTTTGTACGATTTTATTCCCATCAGTAGATAATCCGAACTCTTTTAACGCTTTCTGGAATCCGGTCAACCGCTGCCGGCTTAACATCACATGGGGATTCCCGGCAAGGTGAACGATATTCCGATGCCCTAACTGCAATAAATGTTTAGTAGCCATATACCCGATTTTCTCTTCTTGGACACTAATAAAATGCCCATTCGCTCCGGTTACCGGTGAGCCGAGATATATTACCGGTTTCTTATCCCGGGAAATAATTTCATCTAAATCGATTACATCGCTGCCGAAAACCGGGCTGATGATTAAACCATCGACTCCTTTACCCAGCAGTTGGTCGGTATACTTAATCTCCCGGTCGGCATCGTTCTCTGAAGTGCAGAGGATAATACTATACCCTTCTTTTGCAGCAACTTCTTCTATCCCCTGAATTATTTCCGGAAAGAAAGACGACATAATATCCGGGACAATCAATCCGATTAAATAGGTCTTCTGATATACCAATCCCCGCGCCATAATATTCGGCCGGTAATTGAGTTGTTTAGCAATCTGCATCACTCGCTTTTTAGTCGGCTCGCTGATACGCGGGTCTTGATGGAACACGCGGGATACGGTGGTATGCGATACTTTCGCTTCCTTCGCAATATGTTTGATCGTTACACGCATATATGATTGTTCTCTTTTATACCCTTAAATTCAGGTTGGATTTAATCCAAAATTATAACTTATTCTATCTATTTTAACAATCAACTTAGGGTCGGTTCGGATACTTGTTTCCGCTGCCGGATAAAATAGATTAACGGAATACTGACTACTGTGACTCCCATTTTTACCAGATATTGCCCGGTGATTAGCGGTATCACCGGCATAACGCCATAAAAAGCGATGCTGATAAATAGTATACTATCCACCAAAGTCGAAATGGTATTACTGATTAACACCCGGGCCCATTTATGTTTCCCGACCTTCATCCGCCACCAGGCGAAAACTTCGGTATCAATCAACGAACTGATTAGATATGCAGCTAAACTAGCGAAAACGATCCGGGGGGTTGACCCGAGAACACTGCTAAACGCGGTGTTATTGGTATAGAAACTTGCCGGCGGTAGGTAGATGACAAATTGGGTATATGCAGCAAGTACCATATTGGCTGCAAAAGCGGTATAGATCACCTGCTGCGCACCTTTTTTCCCGAATTTCTCGTTGATTAAATCGATCAGGGTAAAAGTTAGCGCATATATAAACACCGCACCGGGAACGATGATGCTACCTAACGCAATCGGTTTCGATGCGGTAACGTTTGCCACCAACTCGCAAGCAATATAGAGTCCGATTAAGAATATAGACATAACCTTATAACGACAAATCCGAATTTCGAATATCGAATATCGAAACGAGATTGCTTCGGTCGGATCGACCTCGCAATGACAAAAAGATATCCTGCTGTCATTGCGAGGAACGAAGTGACGAAGCAATCTAATATTGATTCTTTCGTTCCTCCGTTCTTTCGTTCTTCCGTTATTTCTTTTTTAATGTCTGCAGGTGGATTAGCAATACCGTAATATCGCTGGGGGAAACGCCGGCGATACGCGATGCTTGACCGACCGAAACCGGTCTGATTTTAGCTAATTTCTCTTGCGCTTCTTTACTCAGCCCAGATAATACCATATAATCCAAATCCGGTGGAATAGCTCTCTGTTCTAATTGCTGATATCGGGCAACCTGTTCTTCCTGCCGGTCGATATATCCCTGATACTTGGTAATAATCGTTACCTGTTCAGCTACTGATGCCGGGATATTCGCAGAGTTGGGGTCGAGTTGCGCTAACTCCGGATACCTGATTTCCGGCCGTTTTAATAACTGCTCTAGACTTATTACCTCCTGGTCCGTTTCACCTTCTGAATTTCGGATTTCGGATTTCTCCGCCTTTGGCGAGATCTCGCCCTTGGGCGGAGGATTTCGGATTTTAGTAAATGTCTTCTTTAGTCGGTCTTGTTCCTTATGTATCGCTGACCGATATTCATCAAACTCCTGATATTGCTCTTGAGGTATCAATCCAAACTTATACCCATAATTCATCAATCTTAAGTCTGCATTATCCTGCCGCAATAATAGCCGATATTCGGCTTGGGAAGTGAACATGCGATATGGCTCCCCGGTACCTTTCGTCACCAAATCATCAATTAAAACTCCGATATATGCTTGCGACCGGTCGAGAATAAACGGCGGCTCATTTCTTAGTTTTAATACCGCATTGATTCCGGCAACTAATCCTTGCGCCGCAGCTTCTTCATATCCGGAAGTACCGTTAATCTGCCCGGCGAAATAAAGGTTCTGAATTAATTTAGTCTCTAAAGTAGGTAATAACTGGGTTGGGGGCGCGAAATCATATTCAATCGCATACCCCGGCCGCATGATTTCGACTTGTTCTAATCCCGGGATAGTTCTTAAATAAGCGATTTGGATATCTTCCGGCAAACTGGTAGATAACCCATTCGGATAAATCGAAACGGTGTTTCTGCCTTCCGGCTCTAGAAAAATCTGATGCCGGTCTCGGTCAGGGAACCGCATCACTTTATCTTCTATCGACGGGCAATATCGCGGTCCTCTTCCTTTAATCACTCCGCAATAGAGCGGCGACCGGTCGAGGTTATTCCGAATCAAATCATGGGTCTTTTCATTGGTAAAAGTTATATAACATGGGATTTGATCAACCTTAATTTCTTTGGTAGTAAACGAGAATTTCGGGGGTGGTTCATCTCCATCCTGCCGAGTCAATCCGGAGAAATCGATAGTACGCGCATCTAACCGAGGGCACGTCCCGGTTTTTAATCTGGCTAACTCGAATCCGAACGACTTAAACGACTCCGATAATCCGATCGCCGGGAATTCACCGGCTCTCCCTGCAGGATAATGAACTAAACCGATATGGACCAATCCATTCAGAAATGTTCCGGTAGAGATTATCACCGCATCAGCTTCATATTCCCGACCGGTTTGCGTTCTAATTCCCCGAACCTGGTTATCTTCAACCAGCAGCGACTCGACCATCGCCTGTTTAATCGTTAATCCCGGCTGCGATTGCAATACCCTGGTCATTTCTAACCGATATTCTTCTTTATCAGCTTGCGCTCTTGGCGCGCGGACTGCCGGCCCTTTGGTCATATTCAGCATCCGGAACTGGATTCCGGTCTTATCAGTTACTTTCCCCATTTCACCGCCAAGCGCATCGAGTTCCCGGACTAAATGCCCTTTCGCCAACCCGCCGATTGCCGGATTGCAGGGCATTAATGCGATCGCATCCAGGTTAATGGTGAGTAATAGAGTATCGCACCCCATCCGGGCAGCCGCTAACGCTGATTCTACTCCAGCATGCCCTGCCCCGACCACAATAACCTGATATTTCTTCTGTTCAACGTTCTTATTCTGCTCTATACCATTCATATAACATCAAAACTAACTAAAAAAAAATAACCGCTAAGCGCGCGATGTATATAGATAAGTTCGCAAAGAATATAACCATAACTATATTGCGTACTTTGCGCCTTCTTTGCGCTCTTTGCGGTTAGCTTCTGAGTTCAATATATGCTATTCCAGCAGCCCCGATCGCGCCGGCTTGTTCACCGAGCGCAGCTTTAATAATTTTAACTCGTTTCGCCGGCTGCGGGAACGCTCTTCGTTTAACTTCTTCCCGAATCGGGGTTAACAGATAATCCCCGGCATTCATTAATCCTCCGGAGAAAACGATTATTTCCGGATTGAAGATATTCACCAAACTTGCGGCAGCGATCCCGATATATCTGCCGGTTTCCTGCATAATATCTTTCGCCAACTTATCGCCTTTCAATACCGCTTGATATATCATTTTTGCAGTAACCTGATTTAAATCGTTCCCGGCTAATTCACGTATCAGGCTTCTTCTCCCTAACCGCAACGCATCTACTGCACGGTTTACCATACCGGTAGCTGAGGCAATCGCTTCCAAACACCCATTATTCCCGCAGTTGCATACCGGACCATTCGGGAATACCGACATATGCCCCAGTTCTCCGGCGGTATCATCCGGTCCCCGATATAGTTTCTTATCGATAATAATCCCGCCCCCGATACCGGTACCTAGAGTTAACATAATAAAATTCGAGACCTGTTTACCGGACCCAACCCAGAATTCGCCATACGCGGCCGCGTTCGCATCATTCTCTAAGAATACCGGAATCCGGTTCTTAAACGATTTCTTAACCAAATCGCGTAACGGGACATTTACCCAGCCATCGAGATTCGGGGCATCGAATATCACCCCGGTTTTAGTACTTAACGGTCCCGGGGCACCGATTCCAATCGATACAATATCATCAATACTAAGTTTCGATTTCGCTAGAGTCGCATAGACCATATCGGTAATCCGGTTAATTACCGCGGTTACCCCTTCTTTAACTTCACTCAAACATTTTATTGAACCGATAACCTTCCCTTTGGTATCAGTTACCACGGTTATAATCGTTGTCCCACCCAAATCGATTCCAACCAGATATTGCGGCTTTTTAGTTTTCTCTTTTTGCATAGAATTTTAGATAGATTTGAACTACCGATATTAACCTCAGAATTTTAACCTAAAACCCTCGATTTTAGCTACTTTTAAAATTTAACAGATTAATTATATATACCTTATTATTTTAATTAAAAGTATTGATATTTATAGGGTTATTTTAACTTACCATAATTCGTTTTGCATTAATAATAAAGATATTTACAATATTTGTTAGATAAAAAGATATTAAATACAAGTTTTTCCTTGACAGATATAGATACAATACCCTATACTCTCGTAATGAGTTTTAGTTAAATAAAATATTAGGGAGCATATAAAATATGACTCCAGCAGATAATATTGAACCGCGGTTCCTGGTAGCATTATCATTTCCCGGTGAAAAGCGAGATTACGTTCAGAAGGTAGCCGATTGCCTGAGTTCGGTTATTGGACGTGAACGAGTGTTTTACGATAAATACTACGAAGCAGAATTAGCCCGACGAAATCTGGATACTTATCTCCAAGAAATCTATAAAGATAAAAGCGCTTTAGTTGTTCCTTTCTTTTGTCAAGACTATGAAGAAAAGGAATGGTGCGATGTTGAATGGCGTGCTATTCGCGACACACTTAAGACTTGTCAAAATGATGAAAAACTCATGGGAATGCGGTTTGATAATACTCCCATAAAAGGATTCCTTGGCCTTGACGGATATATTCAAATTGGTGATCGGCATCCAGAGGTTATAGCAGATTTGATACTTGAACGCTTGAGAATAATGAGATTGATTTCAAGAACACCTGGCAATCCAACTAATTCATGTTTTTGTATCCATAATCTTCCCTTCCCTTCAATCGGTAAATTATTAAAAGGGCGAGATAAAGAGATACAGCAGTTGCTACAAACAGATGGAGCGACGGCGATTACTCAAGCGATCTATGGTCTAGGTGGCATTGGCAAATCGCGATTAGCGGTAGAAATCGGCTGGCATTCTGTTAATACCGGACAATATAAAGCGGTATTATTTGTTGTCTCAGATAGCCCTACGGTATTAAAAACAAATCTGGCAAAACTCACTGAAAAGCTATCACTTCCCGAAAAGAATGAAAAAGAGCAGGAATTACAATATGAAGCAGTATTAAACTGGTTCGAGAAAAATGATAAATGGCTCTTGATATTTGATAATGTTGACATCGATAAAGCGGCGGAGGCTGTGATAGTTATACTGAAGCATTTATCTCGTGGACGGGTATTGATTACTTCTCGTAGGCGGGGTTGGCCTGCTGCAATTCATCCACTCCCACTAGATAAACTCAATGAAAACGATGCTATTCGGTTCCTTATGGAACGTACTAATAGCCGTATTAAAACCAATCACGATGAAGCTGATGCACAAAGATTAGCTAAGTTATTAGACGGCCTTCCTTTAGCCCTTGAACAAGCTGCAGCGTATATCGATGCTAACGGTTGTATTTTTTCTGATTATTTAAAAGATTGGGAAAAAAATCGAGATAAAATATTATGTTGGTACGATAAATCTTCCGGAGTTCCTATCTCGGTGGCAATAACTTGGAATAGAACTTGGGATATGTTAAGTCCCGGTGCTCGAACGTTACTCCGATTAATCTCTTTCCTTGCACCAGAGCCAATCCCCATTGACTTTTTAAAGAAGAGCGAAAAAGCCATTATTAAATCCTGCAAATTACTTGAACTGAAGGAAAAGAAGATTAATAAGATTGTTATATCTGCTATTATCTCTGAATTAGTCAGATATTCAATGATTGATCGAGAGGAAAATTCCATTAGCGTTCACCGTATCGTACAGGAAGTAATTCGTATGAATATTCCTAAGAAACAACAGCATAATTGGGTACTAGCAATCCTAAATATGGTTAATGATTATTTCCCTAAGGATCCGCCACCAAATGATGTTCGAAGCTGGAATCTTTGGATTCCAATGCAATCACATGTAAGTAAAATAGCTCATGAATCAGACCAACATAAAATTAATAGCCCAACTTCGCGGTTAATGAATGAATTAAGTTTATTTTTTTTATCTCGCGCTAATTATCTTGAAGCCGAACCGCTGATGCGCCGGGCATTAGCCATTGAAGAAGCCTCGTTGGGCGCAGAATATCCTAAAGTTGCCACAGCCCTAAACAACCTCGCGCTATTGCTGCAAGCTACCAATCGACTCCAGGAAGCAGAACCGCTGATGCGCCGTGCATTAGCTATTGATGAAG
>JBHGBB010000042.1:0-21011 GCA_041946755.1 bacterium
AACTAAAAGGAAGTATGCCGGGAGTCGAACCCGGAACCCACCGTACTCCAATCCGGTGCACCCTGTAGACTATAATAATCATTAAATCCATAGAACACTCCGCCAAATACATCGGCAGTCGAATCGACTGATTTAATCGCCATCGACCAGGTAGAACTCCGCGTCACTAATTCCGTGCATAAGGTTTGTGTCGGATGAATTGGATAATGTGTACTCGACCATAAACCGGGTTCGTTATCCAAATCATACGCTTTAACGCCACCATTGGCAGCAATACGATATTTGGTCGTTAGGAAACTGATACATTCATCGATATATACCGAGCTACTGGTAAGTGTCGGAGTCAAAGTAAATGCAGAACCTTTAAATGGCATGACTTTACACCATCGGGAAGAAGGAGCAACTTGCGTTGTGGTATCGACATTACCGCTTTTATCTTTAGCGACATATCCGGCCATCGGGATGGTGATAATACCTTTCGCATTTTTACTGGTTACACTATCGTAGAAGTTGGTAAGTACTAAACCGGGAGTGCTTGCTTGCGGTTCAGGAGTAGAGCCGGTTAAATAATTATCGCTACTAAAATACCAATCACTACCGGCATTTGACGCATTATTCACCCAGTTATATCCGGTTAACCGATTCCCACCACTCCGATAAAACGTTATATTCTCGCCGCCAATCAAATCCCAGTTTGATCCATAGATATACTGGCTTATCGTTGACCGGTCATATTCCGGTGATATCGAATAATTGACGCTGATTATGGAATATGATACTCCACACAGACTTACTAGCATTAATAAGATTGCCAACTGTTTCATGATGATTATCCTTTTTTTAATAATGGTTATAATATATAAAATGATTAAAAGTATAACACATCTCTAATGCCCTACCTGGAGCATATGTTTTAACCTTAATCCTGGTTACCATTCTATCTTCCACTATATCAACTATCTGTTAGGGTCCATATCTACCAATTTGCCCATAACTAATAACACCATTCGTCGGATCATAGAGTGCAGTTACGGGATACCAATCGGCTTTTTTCACCTGATTAGACCGCGCCGGACCGAATGAATATGCATACCATCGGAAAAAGATATTGTTCTCTTCAGGAGGTGCTAATCGACCTTGCGGTTCATGAACATATGTATAGAACCCATATTCCTGCGCAGAATAAAACGAATATCCGTAAAATAAATCCCGGGGTATAGAAGTTAGATATGCAATCGGAGTAGTAATGGGTATCCAGGGATATATCGATTGCCAATCGCCTGATCCATGATTGCTATCCGGTGGATAATCATTACTATCGACATAATAAGCTTCTAATCCTGTAGCTAACGTTTTCAATTCTGCTTGCGATTTAGTTACTTTCGACCGGATTTGCGCTGCTAGATAATTCGGAATTGCGATTGCAGCTAAGATCGCGATTATCGCTACTACGATCAATAGTTCAATCAACGTAAATCCATTACTATTAACCGTTAATTCTTGAATAGTATGAATCATATTCATCGCCATTATTTAAATACCGAAAAATAATGATTGAAAAACCGGGCTGCATCTACAGCTACCGCAACTTCATGGTTTCCTGATGATCCATTCGAAGTCCAATATGTCAATCCGTTTTGTTTATCATGATTGAGTTCTACCTTAACATTCCCTTTATCAAACCGGCATATTTGGGAATCGAAAATCGTTGCGGCAGCTAATGGATCATGAAACGTCATAATTTTGGTTTTTTCAAACCACACTTTAGCAAAATCGAATACCGGTAATAATAACGGTGTGGTAAATTTTTCTTTCACCCATTGCGCATCCATGGTAACCTGGGTAGTTACATCTAAGCCGATCGACCGATGCACTTTTATTTTACTATTATAGACAATCGCTGCTGCCACCGGATCGCATTTGGCGTTCCATTCAACTATATGCGGTGGTTGGAATTTGCCACACATCAAGACTAATCCTTTTATCAGTGATGGAATATCCTTATCTTCATTAAATAAGGTTGCAATATTCGTCATCGGACCGATAGCTAACAAAATAATCTCACCGGGATACTGATGAATCGTATCTCGTAAAAACGAGATGGCCTTTCCTTGTGGAAACTCTACCTGATGTTCCCAATTTCGTAACGCTACTGATTGTGGTGCTAAAGGTTGTTTTTGTGCTCCGGATAACGGTTCTTCAACACCCGGATAAATCAGGATATTTTTTCCCGCATGTTTACAGAGCACACTCGCTAATCTGGCACGGTGCACCGCTTCGCCTGAAACCGTCGTAATCCCGAGCAATTCACACGCCGGATTCGCTAAGAGATACGCCAAACATACCGCATCATCAATATCGCTGCCAATATCAGTATCTAATAATATTTTCACAGTATAATTTACCTTATCTCGACTTCAACAATACTATTTTCTTTCAATTCAGCAAACGGTATTAAATTCCCAGATATGACTTTCCCGTTTATTTTTATTTCTTGAATCCCTTTATTTTTCCCTTTTGGATTCGCTATTGTAATAGTAATATTTTTACCACGAATATTACGGCGCATCTCGAATCCCGGCCAGGTTTTGGGGATACAGGGATCAATTCGTAGTCCATTGAGTTCCGGTCGAATCCCAAGGATATATTGTACCGCAGCGAAATAACTCCAGGCAACGGTTCCGGTCAACCATGAGGTCCTGGATTTCCCGGCATTCGGATTACAGGTCGCATACGTTGTCTGACTATGCGCATACGGTTCAACCTCGCGAACTTCTGCCCGGGTGTTATATGCAGCGGGCATAAACGCCCGGTAATACTCATATGCTTGATCGCCGTTACCCAGGATACATTCGGCCATCACTGCCCAACTTTGCGGATGATTGAATATCCCGGCATTCTCTTTAATTCCGGGATTGAACACTACCCCGCCCATAATCTGTTTCGGGGTTTTCATAAACGGCGGTGCGCTGAGCATTAAACCATAAGGAGTAAACAGATATTTTTTCATCGATTGCATGGCGCGGTATGCCTGATCGGAAGTAGCCGCACCGCTAATCACCGCCCAGACCTGGGTGTTGAGATATACTTTTCCTTCTTCCATCTCTTTAGTACCATACCGAGTTCCATCTTTACCGGTAGCCCAGATGAACCAATCGCCATCCCAAACGATTTTTTTGATTGCCTGATCTAATTTATCGCGTTGCGCTATTGCCCAGGTCACTTCGTCGGATATCGTTAAATATTCAGCGATTTCTGCATAAACCGTTAAGCCGAACCGAACCTGGAATGCCACCATCACACTTTCTCCGGTATATCCTAGATTACAGCAATCATTCCAATCCGCTGCCAGTCCGCAAGGAAGTCCGTTTCGTCCGGTACGTTCTAAATTAAATTCTAGCGCCCGGCGTAAATGCCCTAACACTGTCGCTTCTCCATGGTCGGCATACGGTAAAACTTTCTTATAGAATTCGATATCACCGGTTTCATCGACATAAGCGGGTACGGCATTAAAAAACCAGAGACAGTCGTCACTGCGGAAATGCTCTTTCGCCGGAGTCGGTTCTTTCCCCGGCTGATGGGTAAATGGATTAATTACCGGAATCGCGCCACCGCATTCGACTTGACCGGTTAACATCAGTTCCAACCGGTCGCGCATGGTCTCTTTCAATAACGGTGTCACTCCTAAGAAATCCTGCACCGTATCCCTGAATCCCAATCCATCCCGTTCCCCGTTATAGATTAACGACGCTGATCTTGACCACGCATAGGTTATCAGCGCGTTATATGCATTCCATACATTTATCATACTATCGAATTCCGAGTCGGGCGTTTTCACCTGAACCGCACCTAGCATCGCATGCCAGGACGATTTCAATTTCTGTAATTCCTGTTCACATCGCACGGAATTACCGAATTCGGCTACCAGCTTCTTCCCATGCGAATCGGGAGTACCTAATCCTAACATTACGATAAGTTCTTTCGTCTCTCCCGGCTGTAACTCCAAATCTACCTGCTGTACTCCAACCACATTTTCGCCGGCAGTTTGGAAATTAGTTAATTTTCCGGTAGCCATCGCTTTCGGCTGGGCATAGGTTCCATAATTCCCAATAAAATTCTCACGTAAGGTTTCAAATGCGGTGATGGGTGCACCGATAACTTTCATCCAATATCGGCCAGGCCAACCGAGATGCTGCGGGTCGAAGGTTTCATACGGATGCGAAGAGATAAATAACATGTCATCGACGAATTCCGCTTTCCCAACAAACATCGAATACTGGATATTAGTTAGGTCCTGCCATAGATGCGGAACGTTAGTGAATTCGCAGAAGGTATACACGGCTATCTTTCTTGGTTTGGAAGACTTATTTGTTACCCGGAACCGCCAGTATTCAAAGATCTGGTTTAGCGGAACGAAATAACAGGTCTCAGTTTCGATATCGGTATAATTCGAAGTGATAATCGTATATGCAGTTCCATGCCGGCAGGTGGATTGATATTGGTCTAGCGGTTTCCCAACCGGCTGCCAGCTGGCACTCCAATAATCGCCGGTATCCCGGTCTCGCAGATAAAAATATCTACCGGGCTGGTCTAATGGCGCATTATTTACCCGAAACCGCAATATCCGGCCGGTAGCGGCACTGCGATAGAAACTATATCCCCCCGCATGATTGGTGATGATCGCGCCATATTCGGTTGAACCCAAATAATTACTCCACGGCCGCGGAGTATCCGGGCGAGTGATCACATACTCTTTAGCCTGATCATCAAAATAACCGTATTGCATATCATATCCTTTCTTCAGAAATCAAGCCTTCAATCTTTACCATACACCAGAGATATGAGACTAATTTCGGTCTTTACATAAATCGATGGTATGCTGTATCAATTCTATTCCACCAGGTTGACCATGACCGGGAATTACGATCTCGGCATTTGAATATAGTTTTCTGATATTTTCTAATGTTCTGGGATAATTCTTTAAATCCGACTCCTTGATATTGCCCAGTTTTTTTGCATCCATCGATTTCACTAAACATCCGGCAAACAGTATCCGATTATTCGGAATCCAGGCAACGATATTATCCTGGGTATGCCCTGGACCGGGATATATTAAATCTACTTTTATCTTTCCGCAATACAGCGCGGTTTTCTGAGAAAAACTATTCATCGGTTCTATTTGATGTACCTTTTCCTGTAACACAACGGTTGAACTAAATGCATACGAAACTGCGCCACGCCGATGCGATTCTGCTAATCCACCAATACAGTCAATATGAGCATGGGTAGGTACAACCATCTGCACTTTCGCTTTATGCTGATTTGCCACCCAATCGAATAGCACCCCCGCTTGTTCATTTGTCCACGGTACATTTATCAGCATCGCTTTATCTTGATCAATGATAATCAATCCATTTGCTGGACAATGCTTAAGGTCAGGTAAATCATAATATGCGGTATAAAGCCAAACGCCGGGTTTGAATTCCCGGACGATAACATCTTCTCGAAGATTGATACCTTGTTTTGTTGCGTGGACTTGGCTACTCGCGATACCGATACTTAAAAAAAGTATCATTCCTACAACTGCTAATTGTTTTAAATACATAGTTCGTAAATATTGCATTCTTTCTCAGACCTAGGTATTGATGTCACAGTAGCAAAAGATTAGTCTTTAAAACTGTTTTCTTTAATATATGCAATCAAATCTTTTAGTTTACAGGTCGCCAGACATACGCAGGTATCTGCTGCACCGTAATATACTTTCAATTCATCTGTCGGTTTATCATATAGCGCCGCACAGGGGAAAACCACGTTCGGGACATCGCCGACACATTCATAGAGTTCGGTTGGCGCTAAAATATACCGTTTCGTCCGATAGATTACTTTCCATGGTTCATCCAAATCCAGGAGCGCTGCACCGGCACTATATACGAATCCGTTACATGAGGTTAACACCCCATGATAAATCAGCACCCAACCTTCTTTCGTTTCAATCGGAATCGGCCCGGCACCGACTTTCGTGCTCTGCCATCCACCGCGGGTACCCATAACGAACCGATGTTTACCCCAATATACCAAATCTTTCGAGAAACTGACGAAAATATCGCCAAACGGGGTATGCCCATTATCGCTCGGACGATGGAACATGGCATATTCACCTTTAATTTTCCGGGGGAATAATACCGCGTTTCGGTTAAATGGCGGCAGCGCTACATCGATCAATTCGAAGGTTTTAAAATCGGTAGTTTTCCCGATGCCGATACTAGCGCCATGATACCAATGACACCAGGTAATATAATATATCCCATCCAGTTCAACTACTCGCGGGTCATACCCATAAACGAATTTAGCGAGTTCCGGATTCTTGGTTTTCCATTGTATCGGTTCCGGATCAAGAATCCAATGGATACCGTCTTTACTCGACCCGGCATGCATCTGCATGGTACGTGCCTGGTCGTCTATGCGGAATACTCCCCGATACTCTTTACCAAACGGAACTACGGCGCTATTAAAGATACTATTCGATGTTGGAATAGCATTCCGGGGAATAATCGGATTCCCGGGATATCGCTTTAATATTGGTTCGTTCCCTAAACAATGAGATTTTGACATATGGTTCCCTTTCCCCACCTTATATAAATTAGCGAATTTTAAATGCTAAATACTAAATTTTAAATGATTATTAATTTCCTGTTAATTCAGCTATCACTAAAATAGTTTTGCCGTTTAGATTTAACGGTATTACATTTCCATCGATCTTAATTCCGTTTACCAATAATGATTTCACCCCTCTAGATTTTCGATTCGGATTCCGCACTTCGATCATATACCGTTTCCCGCGATATATCCGCTGTACGCGATATCCTTTCCACGATGGTGGAATACAGGGATCAATCACCAACCCTTTCAGACTCGGGCGGATACCTAGTATATATTGTGCAATGACTACCAACGACCAGGCAGCGGTACCGGTCAACCAGGAGTTTTTGGCTTCACCCGGATTCGGTGCGTCCGGTCCGGCAGTCATCTGGCTATATACATACGGTTCACAGCGATAGATATCGATCTGCTCCTCTTTATACGACGGACAAACGCTTTTCCAATATGCAAACGCTTGGTTCCCATTACCGAGCATCGTTTCCGCAATTTGTATCCAAGTATTATTATGGGTAAATATTCCCGCATTCTCTTTATATCCCGGCGGGAACGAACTCACTTCACCCAGATGCAAATGATACGTCGCATACGCCGGTTGCTGCAGAATAATTCCGTTCGGAGTCGATAAAAATCGGCGCACTGCATTCAGCGCTTTCCGGGCACGACCGTTATCAAGTCCTAACCCACCTAAAATACACCACCCTTGACTCTCGATATATATTTTCCCTTCCTGACATTGTTTCGACCCGACTTTCCTGCCTTGCGAATCATATGCCCGCAAGAACCAATTCCCATCCCAACCATATTTATCTATTGCCTGCATCATTTTCTTCCGATGGAATAATATCTCAATCGCTTTCTTCTTTTTCCCTAACAACTCATATAATTCTGCCATCTTCTGACTGGCATAACAGAACTGGCCGGCGATCATGAGCGATTCGGCAATCGAGCCTTCAACATCACCGGCAGTCTGGAAACTTTCACCCGGAGTTTTCGAAAAGCAATTCAGGTTTAAACAATCGTTCCAATCCGCATGGCCGATTAGCGGTAACCCATGCGGCCCGCGATTATTCAATGTATACCTAAACGAAGTCTCTAAATGATCGAACAACGTTGCACCGCTATCCGGTTTATCGGCATATCCGATTGGTTCATCTAACACACTTAAATCGCCGGTTTCGGCGATATATGCTGACGCTGATATCGGCAGCCATAACGGGTCGTCATTAAATCCCATCCCGGCTTCAGTATTTCCTTTTTTAGTCAGCGGCTGATATTGATGATAACAGGTTCCATCGGATAACTGGGTTGCCGCCAAATCCAACAGCCGCTGCCGCGCGCGTTTCGGCTGCAGATGAACCACGCCTAACAAATCCTGATTCGAGTCCCGGAATCCCATGCCACGCCCTATCCCGGTTTCGAATCCTGACGCTGACCGGGAGAAATTCAGGGTTGCCATAACCTGATATTGATTCCAGATATTGACCATCCTTGAAATATGCGGTTCATCGATTTTAACTTGATATATCGATAATAGCTTATCCCAATACGACTGCAGCTCTTTGAATGCAGTATCAATCGCCGGGAATTTCAAGTACTGTTTTGCAATTTTATAATATGGGGTTTTATTGATTGTTTTCGGTTTAATGAATTTCTGCGATTGCGGATTCTCGGCATAGCCTAATAAGAATGCTATCCGTTTTTTCGCACCCGGATTTAGCGTTAGATTTATCTGATGCGCACCAACCGGCGCCCAGCCATGGGCGATACTATTAGTGCATTTGCCGGCGATTACCGCTTGCGGAGTATCCAATCCTTCATGCACGCCAACGAATTTATCCCGGGCGGTATCGAATCCGGCGGTCGGTACATTGGTTGCGAAATAAGCGAAATGATTCCGCCGTTCCCGATATTCGGTTTTATGATAGATTACTCCCGGTTCTACTTCTACTTCAGCCAGTGAGAAATTCCGCTGGTAATTAGTCATATCATCCAGCGCGTTCCATAAACAGAATTCGATAAATCCGAATATCTGCAGGTGCTTCTTTTTAGCAGATAGATTACGGACAGCAACATCCCAGATTTCTTGATTCTGACCCAGAGGAACGAAATAGGTTACCGTTACTTCTACCCCATTTTTTCGACCGGTGATTTTGGTATATCCCAATCCATGCCGGCATTCATAGAAATCTAGTTTGGTTCTGGTCGGTTTCCAGGATGGGTTCCAAATCGTTTTTCCATCTCTTACATATATATATCTGCCATTAGAATCTAGCGGGACATTATTGTATCGATATCGGGTCAACCGGCGAAGTCGCGCATCCTTATAAAAACTATAACCCCCGGCAGTATTCGAAATAATCCCGAAATACTCTTCCGACCCTAGATAATTCAGCCAGGGTAACGGTGTATCCGGCCGGGTTATCACATACTCCCGATTTTGGTCATCAAAATAACCATATCCCATGTTCTACCCCTTCCGCTAAATCAGAATCCACAGTTTGATATTAAAAGAGTTATAAAGTTATGTTGAACTTTTGTCCAATGGACAAAAGTTCAACTTCGATATATTACTAAATTGTATCTAGTTTTATGTTGAATTTAGCTCAATTTGAGCTTAATTCAACATGGTTTTATAACTATCAATAAATCAATACAATACCATAACTATGACCTTCAACTTGAATTTTACGCCATTGGCGTAAAATTCAAGTTCTTACTCTCTTCTGAAACATTACATTTTTGTACTATATTCGGTAGTATAACCCGAATTGGTCCAACCAATTCGGGTTATATCCTGTTAATCGCTCGGTAGGGATGATGCATGCATCGCCTGATATAAAGGGCGACTCAGTGAGTCGCCCCTACTTTTTACAGATTAAGACACCGTATCCCGGGATTTTATACTTCCCGTTAACCCGTTTTTGCGATAATAAATCAAGCTGTTTTGTCGAGCCGAAATCAACGGTTACCGGTTTAGGATTATGGTTTAAGATGAACGTATATATGGTTTTTCCTTTACTCCGCTGGGTAACTTCTACTCCAATCGGCGTTTTTAAGATCGGTAGTATCCCCTGCTTTTTGCTTAATTCGATTAGGAACCGGTCAAGAAATTTCGGTTCGATATCAGTTGCCAGATAATATGCTTTACCTGCCCCGAACCGGTTTTCGGTTATTGCCGGTCTCCCGGTGTAGAAATCATGCTTATATACCGCAATAACTTTTGCGGTTTCTGCATGAAGTAAATCGCATACCAGACCGCATTTAAACCTACCTTCTATCCCAGCGAATTGCTGGTTTATTACCACTGCATTCGATTGGTCCGGGAATAATGCATCGATTTCTTCTACCCAGATTCCTAATAGTTTCCTAAGTTCACCGGGATAGCCACCGAGTGTAACCAAATCATTTTCATTCACCCATCCGCTGAAAAAGGTGGTTACCAAAATCCCACCTGATTCAACAAATGCTTCTAATCGTTTCGCTACCCCCGGTTTTACCATATACAGTACCGGGGCAATGATTAGTTTATACTTAGAGAACTCGCCTTCTTCCGGTAAGAAATCTACCGGAATATTATGTTGATTGAACGCTCGATAATATTTCTCGATCTGCGGGATATATTTCAAATCGGCACTCGGACCGCTGGAATATTCTACTGCCCACCAGTTTTCCCAATCGAAAATAATCCCTACCTTAGCTTGCGGCCGCGAATCCAGAATCGCATCGGTCAATCCGGCTAGTTCTTCACCCAACTGTTTGACTTCCTCAAATACCCGGGTATGTTCATGCCCGGCATGCGAGATTACCGCACCATGATATTTTTCACAGGCACCGCGCGACCGCCGGAGTTGGAAATACATTATTGAATCCGATCCATGCGCTATTGCCTGATAACTCCATAACCGCATTTTACCCGGCCGTTTTAAGGCATTATACGCCTGCCAGTTGGTCTGACTTGGGGTTTGTTCCATTAATAGAAACGGCTGAGTTCCTTTCAAACTCCGCATCAAATCATGCCGTAACGCGACATTACTCGGGTCTTCGATATTCGATGGATAATTATCCCAGGCGATGACATCCATATGTTTCGCCCAATCGAAATAATTCAGAGTCTTAAAAGTTCCCATCAGATTGGTGGTTACCGGAACATCTGGCGTGATTTCGTTCAGTACTTTCTTCTCACCTAGATAGCATGCGAGATTACTATCCGAAATAAATCGGCGGTAATCGAGTGACATACTCTGGAAACAGGTACCTTCCAGCCCACCGCGCGGATATTCTTCTGATAAATAAGATGACGGCACGATTTCGTCCCAAGCATAAAACGTATGTCCCCAGAAATTGGTATACCATCGCTGGTTAAGCTCTTCAATAGTCCCATATCGTTTCTGCAACCAGATACGGAACGATTTCGCACAGGTATCGCAGTAGCATGATGGACCATATTCATTACTTACATGCCAGAGCACCAACCCCGGATGAGATTGATATCGTTCCGCCAGTTTCCGGGCGATAAGCTGCGTCGCTTTCCGAAATTCGGTACTATTAGGACAGAAATTCATTCGCATTCCATGCTGCCGTCTATACCCATCGATAGTCACCGGTAGAATCTCAGGGTATTTCTTGGATAACCATGCCGGCTGTGCGGCAGTTGAGGTAGCGAGACAAACTGATATTTTATGCTGATATAATAAATCCATTACTTCATCTAGCCAACCGAAATTGAACTCCTCTTCTTTCGGCTGCAACTTCGCCCAACTGAATATCGCTACTGACGCGATATTGATATTCGCTAATTTAAACAACCGGATATCTTCTTGCCAGATTTCTTGCGGCCACTGGTCTGGATTATAATCCCCGCCATACAGGAATCGCGGGAGTTTGGTGAGACTCATATATTACCTCGGCTTGTATTACAAACGTTTCTCGCAAAGACCGCAAAGAAAGAAATAAGCTCGCAAAGAAAACCCAATACTTAGATCAAACGAAAATATTTATATTTATAGCTTCTGCTTTTCTTTGCGTTCTTAGCGATTTAACCTTAGCGCCCTTTGCGAGAAACAATTACGCTAATCTTTTAGTTTATCCAACTTAATGTTAATCGAAATCGGCTCTTCAAATTCGAGTTTGATTACGGTACAATACTGGTCGTTCTCTGGTTCCGGTACTTCTATCCAGAGTATCCCGGGAATACCTGCCCATGGTGCACCACCGAGTTTCTTATACTTCAGCTCGGTTCCTGAGCCAAGGACTGTCGCCCGTTTGACATCGTTCAGCATCCCTTTAACTGCAATCGATTCCCATGGCCGGTCGAAACAGAACAGATATAAGGTTTTCCGGTCTTTCGATAAGGTTGACGCACCGTTGAATAGTCCGGGAGGTAACCCGGCAATAGTCGAATATATCGCCGGTTCATGTTTTTTAATCCATTTCCCAAGCTCTAATAACCGCTGTTCTTGTTCCGGAACAATCGTTCCATCTTCTTTCGGCCCGATATCCAATAAGAGGTTGCCGCCTAGTCCAATACAATCAGCGAACATTCGGATGATCTGGCGCACCGATTTATATTCAGTATCTTTACCTTGATATCCCCAGGAATTATTGATGGTCATACAGAATTCCCAAGGCCCGTTCGGTGAGACTACCGGTAGCGCTTGTTCCGGAGTAGAATAATCGCCATACCCTAGCATCCGGGAATTGATAATCGTTCCCGGGCTTAATTGCTCGATATATTCCCGGAGCTCTTTCATCTTCCACTGGTCCACATCGCGTTCCCAATCCCCATCAAACCAGAATAAGTCTAATGGTTTATAAGTGGTGAGAATTTCTTTGATTTGTCCCCGATGGAATTTTAGGAATCGTTCCCAACGAGCATAATCTTCTATATCATTTTTCGGGTCGCGGAACCGATTTCGGGCTAAAGTAGCTAACTGCGATTTATGCTCTTTACTAAACACCGTGGCATAATCCGGATGTGACCAGTCCAAATGCGAAAAATATAAGCCGACTTTTAGGTTTCTTTTACGCAACGCTGCGCAGTATAGAGCAATTAAATCTCTACCAGCCGGGGTTTTCTTAACTACACTTAATTCGCTCAATTTGGTATCGAATAGCGATACTCCATCATGATGTTTTGAAGTTAACACCGCATACTTTGCACCGGAGTTTACGAATAAGTCTGCCCACTGGTTAGGATTATAGTTTTTTGCCGTGAACCCATTCAACTGCTGCATATATTCGTCGTAGGTTACTTGACCGAGGTAAAACGACCAGGATTCGGCTATCCCTTTAACCGCGTATATCCCCCAATGGATAAATATCCCGAGTTTCGCATCCAGAAACCAATCTTGCATCATAGTAAATAATTGTCAGTTGTCAGTTTTCAGTCGTCAGTTTTTTGTCTAACAACTAACAACCAACAACTAACAACTTGGTTTTTAATATTACTTCGTCAATGCATCGAGTAACGGTTTCCGCCATTCTTTCTTTTCCGGATCATAGACCCCGAATCCGGAACAGAATTCCCAATATCCGAATGATATCCCGCGGTTCAGCGATTGCTCTACAACAAAGTGGGTATACCGCGCACGGGAATCCATCTCTGCCGCACTGAATACCCCAAATTCTCCGAGATACATCGGCCGATGATGCTTTTCCCCCCAACGCTGCGCATAGGATAAATCTTTAATCACCGCTTGTTTTTCCTTTTCAGTTCCAGTCCATTTGGTACCCAGCCATTTATCCGACCCTTTAACCCAACTTGCTCCTTGATGAGTCAGTTTATACGGTAAATAATAATGGACTGTAGCAATAAGATTCCGGTCTTCTTCCGGTAACGCAAATGTCGGTAATGCGCTGATACTATTCCAATATATCGGCCCTGCCATAATTATCCGATCGGGATTAGACTGCCGGATAACGTTAATTACCTCTTTAGTGATGCGTTTCCATTTAGCAGCACCGATAGTCATACTCGGCTCATTTAAAATTTCGAATACTACGGTATCCGGCTGGGTCTTGAAATGTTCTGCAACTTGTTTCCATAACCCAAGAAATCGCGGCAACTCTTTATCCGGATTGACATTCATATCTTCATAATGATGGAAATTGATGATTACCGCTAAATGATTTTTTACCGATTCATTTACCGCCCATTCCGCACGTGCCATGAATTTCGGGTCGATGGTATACGGTGCGGTAGAATCGGCATGCGCTGACCACCGAATCGGTATCCGGACCGAATCGAACCCGGCATTCTTAATCAATGGAAAATACGACTCTTCTAAAGTTACTCCCCATTCCCCTTCAGTCGGAGCATCCAACGCATTCCCGAGATTAACTCCGCGACCGAGTTGTTTATTTATCTGGAATGCTTTACTATCCGATCCTTTCGCTGAAACGGTAACCATTGCCAAACAACAAATGCATAATCCGGTTAATATCTGAGTTAAAATACTCGGATGATTCATGATAGTTTTCTCCTTAATAAATCGAAGTATATTCGTTGTAAGGGCGGGGCAACCCCGCCCCTACTTTTTTACTTAATCAAGTCCTTCAGCCACGATGGTAGCGAATTTAGCTACCCAATGATTCGTTGCATTCCAGTCTTTAAACGCATTTCTGCCAATTACGATTACCAGATTATGGTCTGGGTCGACCCGCCATGCAGAATTCGATGCTGACCCATGGCCGATAACATTCGGACCCAGTACCCCTTTCTCTCTCGATTCTGCGGCATCCGGCATCCAGGTTAATCCTATCCCCCATTCGAGATTCTTATCATTCAAATCCGGGGCGAAATCCGCTACCCGTTTTGGATATAACGATTTGATAAATCCCGGGGTATAGAACTGATATTTACCATAGTTACCATCTTGCAGAATCATCTGGCCTACTTTTGCCAGATACAATCCGGTGAACCCGCCGCCGAACCCCAGGTCTACCTGTCGGACTGGTTCATCAAACGGTTTTTCCATATTCTCATAGAGTAGCCGCCAGATACTTTTCCCGGTAGTTAATTCTAACGCTTTCCCGGCAAGATTATATCCATCGCCGTTATACCGATGTTTCAATCCCGGTGTTTCGAAAATCGCATCCTGGATATAGAGCGAATTATCGAGATAGGCGTTAAACAGCCCACCGTGTGATGCATGGCCGCTTAATCCGGTAAGATGATTAAAACACCAGCGGAATGTTACCTTACTATCCGGTGCACCGCGCCAGTCCATGAGTACTTCACCGACCGGTTCATCGAAGTTCACTAGCCCTTGGTCAACCGCTCGCGCGAAAGTTAATCCCGCAATCGATTTACCGATCGATGCCGGATAAAACGGGGTATCCGGTTTGAAGTCGCCATAACTATCATGCATGAAAATGACTCCGTTACGAACCACTACCACAACGAATCCGTTCGGGTCATCTTGTATCCACTCTTTACACAACGCGCGGAGTTTTTCCGTTGTCCCGGATTTCATGTTCGCTTCTTGTTCAGTCCCGGTTCTTAATTCCGGTACCGGATTATTTAGTACCTTAACCGGTACAATCGCTCGTGGATTCCGCCCTTCCAATTTCATTCTCAGAGCCAGCTGGAATTCAGCGCTTTTAATAAATCCGCTGTTCAACCAATTCGGGTCAGAGTTTCCGGGAGCAGCAGCAGTTTCTTCCGCTAATGCGGCAAAAGATATCGCTGCTATTTCATTCTGGCCGGTATATTCAGCTAGTGCCCGCCAGATATATCGGGATAATTCCGCTTTCTGCGTATCGGTTTTTGCTATTGCATTTAACGGCGAATCCGGTATAGTAAATTCCGGATACTCACCGAACGGTGGCGGGAAAACATCCGGGATAAACCCTTGCGGTAGTTTAACAAACGCCAGCATCCGTTTATACAGATACCCATCCAGCGTTTTGCATTCGATATCGGCTGCATATCTCCCGGTTTTTTCCGGGCGGGTGACTTCATTCAAATCTTGATTATACCATCGGACTATAATCGGTGAATTGCCGAATACCAAGTTCGCAAGATTACTATTTCGCCAGATGATATTCGGGAAACTCTCGCCTAATAAAAATGCTCCTTTTTCCGGGCCGGGATCGAGTAAATCCAGATGTTTTCTGCTATCCAGCGCTTGGAATTGCTTCTTTCCCTGTTCATCGAAAATCCGGAGTGCAAAACACCAATCGCCGGTACCGTTTTCTACTTTCACCATCAACCGGTTTTTCCCGGCAACCAGTGGTAAGATGAACTGGTCGGCGTTCGGATCGAGAGACCGGCCGATTTGACCGGTATTATGAATCAGGGTACCGTTCAGCCATACTTTCGCACCGTCATCCGAGCCGAATATCGCTTGCAGGTTCCCGGCTTTTTTTACGTTCCATTCGGCATACGCATACACCACTTTATGATCCGACTCTCCTTTAAAGAACGGGATAAAATCGAGCGTATTCGCGGCATTGAGAGTCGCTGGATATGCTTTAACCAATTTCCCGGCATAAGTCAGTTCAGTCGAGTTGGCTAACTGCACCTTCGCTTCTCCGCCTATCGATACCAAAAAGTCGGTATCCAGACCGGTAGGAGTTTCTTGACTGGTGGTAGTGTTCGGGAAAGTACCGAGTACGATCCATTGTTTCGGTGCGATATTTTCCGGCTCTTGCCAGGGAATAGATTTTTTAGTACTGCTAAACGTTTTGGGGCTCATAAGTAAAATTAGAATACTTAGTATTGAAATTGATAAAAGCAGATTTCGTTTCATAAACAACTCCTATTTGATTAAGGTAGAATATTAACTTAAATAAAATCTCTTTTGTGTTCATATTGATTTTATCTTTGCTATCGATAGAATATCGATTAAGTTGCATTATCCTGATAAAGTTGCGCTATAATATCTATAGTGTGTATCGATTCGGAAAACGCTTTCCGAAAGAACTAAAGTTATCTTTGATTCTGAGTTGGATTGATTGAGATAATATTGTACACTATAACTATCTAAATAGCGAAATCAAATTTACTATATTATGATTTTGAACTATATCCCCCGGTATCCAGCTCGATTTTATCTCGGTTTGACTGTTATTTTAGAAATCGTTTTCTCTTTTCTATGCAGTGCTAATCTTTCTGCGCAGGAGTTCGTTCCTTTCCCGATCTCAACCACCATCTATCCGGGGTCGCATATTATTTATCCGACCCAAACGATTACTACTGCTACACCACGATTGATCGCTGATGGCGACAAGTTCTCCCGGAACGGCGACCGTATAAAGCTCTGGGGAACGAACCTCACCTTCGGCTGTAACTTCCCAGCGAAATCGTATGCGCCGATACTAGCAAAACGGCTGGGTAACGCGGGAATAAATTGCGTTCGGCTGCATCATCTGGATTATTTCAATTATCCTTCCGGTATCTGGAATAGTTCGGGAACGGCTTTATCAACCACGGCATTGGATTTACTCGATTATTTTATCGCCCAGCTGGCGAATAATGGGGTATATATCAATCTAAATCTGCATGTGTCCCGGAAACATAGTTCGTATCTCGGATTACCCGACCCGGGAACGGATTTCGATAAAGTAGTGGATATATTCACACCCTCAATCATCACTGCGCAACAAGGGTATGCGACCTCGATTTTAACCCATGTGAATCCATATCGGGGAATGCGGTATGCCGACGACCCGGAAATAGCAATTATCGAAATTAGTAACGAAGATAGTTTATTTATGTGGGATGGCGATTATCGGCTGCGAAATCTCCCTGCCTATTATGCGACTTTGTTAAAGAATCAATATAATTCTTGGCTGACTGCGAAATATGGAACTACTTCGGCATTAAGCACCGCTTGGATGACCGGGATCGATACCACCGGCCCGAACCTATTTCTCAACCCAACCATGCAAAATACGACCAGTTCCGGCGCTATCCAGAACTGGATTATGGAAACCCATTCTCCAGCTAATGCGGTCGCAAGCACCTATTATCGGGCACCGTATAACGGAGCGAAATTACAGATTACCAGTTGCGATAGTACCAACTGGCATCTGCAGTTTAAACAGGTATATCTAACGGTACAATCGACGCATTATTATACCCTCAGTTTTATGGCGTGCGCTGATACCGCCCGTACCATGGATATTTCGGTGATGCAAGACCACGACCCCTGGAGCGGGCTAGGGCTCTGGGGTTCAGCATCGCTTACCACCACCTGGTCGAGTTATACGTTCGGATTCGTTGCGACCGCTACTGATACCAATACCCGGGTAAGTTTCAGTATCGGCGCATCTCCGGCCTCGATATATTTAGCGAATATGAATTTCCATCTCGGCGGCCAAATCGGTATCCAGCCGGGCGAATTTATCGAATCGACTACCGTTAGCGTATATACAACCAATGAAGCGACACCAAGAATACGCGACCGGCTCCGGTTCTTAGCGCAAACCGAAAAAGCATTTTACGATTCCATGCGCTTCTATGTTAGAGATACGATCGGTTCGGATGCCCTGGTTACCGGCACCATTGTTTTCGGTCCGCTGGGACTTTATGGACAGAGCGATATGGATTTTATCGATGCCCATGCATACTGGCAGCATCCCCAGTTCCCGGGAACAGCTTGGGACCCGAATAACTGGTATATCCTCCAGGAAGCGATGACGGATTACCCTTCGATCTGGGATACCTTTTCCGGATTGGCGAGTAATCGGCTGGCTGGGAAACCGTTTACTGTTACCGAATACAATCATCCGGCTCCGAACGATTTTCAGCAGGAATGTGTGCCCATGATAAGTTCGTTCGCCTCCGCGCAGGATTGGGATGGCGTCTGGCTATTCGATTATGGGAATGCCACCAGTTATAATACCGAAACCGCAAAGTTCTCGGGTTTCTTCGACTGCTATATGAACTCCGCGAAATTCGGGTTTGTCCCAGCCGGGGCATCGTTATTCCGGAATAGCGCTTTACCGCCATTAACCGCTAGTTCGACGATTCGGTTAGTCACTTCATCCGATCCGCTATTCGATTTAATAGAGTTGGAACGGAATTATGGCGATAATCTTAATACGGTTCTAAACAGCGCGTATGGTATCGCTTGGGATACTCCGATAGCTACGAAATTAGCGGTATCGATTTCGACCGGTACAATAGATTTAGGTTTCTCCGGTAGGGGCGACTCATCGAGTCGCCCGAATATCGGGAGAAGCATTGCTTCTCCCCTACCAGAACCGATAAACCTGAACGCGAATAGTTTTTCTGGATTAACCTTATCCTGGACTACCGCCAATGGTCGCGGGTTCTATTATGCCTTGGCGAACGGTGTTGCAGCTTATACCGGCCATTCAACCGATTTTGCGATTAAAACTTTCGGCCAGATAACGGTTATCAGCCCGAATTTTGCCGCGATTACGATTACACCTTTGGATACGGATTCGATTGATAGCGCCCAATATGTTTTACTTACCGCATGTGGGAGATGCGAAAATACCGGCATGGTTTTCTCTACCGACCGAACCACGGTTGGTTCTAACTGGGGTCATGCTCCGGTACAAATCGAAGCGGTAGACGCTCAGATTAAACTCCCTTCCGGGAACTGGACCTGCCAGGCACTCAGTTCTAACGGTGCTCCTTCAACTACGGTTCCGGTATCCGGTTCATCCGGCACGCAATCAGTCCATATCAATTCATCGTATAATACCATGTGGTATCTCCTAACCCGAACAAACAGTACCACTTCAGTAACGAATTTCTTCCTATTTAAATAATAAATCCCTACTTCTTATATTCGGAGAGCGATTTTCTCGATTTGATAAAAGGTCTACCCGGTTTATTTCGAGGATGTTTTGAGGTAGGGGCGACTCACCGAGTCGCCCGACTTATTAAACGGGCGATGCATGCATCGCCCCTACTTCATGCAATTTGATTATTAATCGAATAAATGTATGGATTTGATTCATCAAACCCTTTTAAATATTAATCTGGTCTTATAACATCGGGTTTAATGAATTAAACCCCTACTTCTTGGTATCGGATACCGGTATATAACCCGAATTGGTCTGACCAATTCGGGTTGCAAACCTTAAAACCACCCCATTATCTTGACCTTTTCGCAATTTGACAATAGGTCAACTTAGGTTGCTTCTCGGTAGGGGCGACTCATCGAGTCGCCCGACTGATTAAACGGGCGATGCATGCATCGCCCCTACACCTTGAAATTTGGTTATTACTTCATCAACCTCTACTATCTTGACCTTATTTTATAGAAAACGTAATCTATTGAATTTATTAATGTTATTATGTCCTTGAGCAAACTGCATATCATGCAGTTTGCTCCTATGGTCTTTCCTTGTCGCTTGTCATCTCCAGTAATTCATGTCATTCCCGCGGATAGTTTACCCCGATTATTTCGGATCGGGAATCCAGAATAGTGTTGTTCATAGTCTTCTCCTCTCGCATGTCATTCCTGCGAAAGAATGTCACTCCTGCGCAGGCAGGAGCAGGAATCCAGACCACCATAATAAACCGGCTGGTTTCCTCCCTCATGTTGAATTATTGACAATTTGTCAAAAATTCAACTCCCACATAAACCATTGATTCTATTAGCTTAAATCAGTTTGCAAACTTTACAATCTGATTTTTTAAACCCCATGTTGTCATTGCGAGCGATAGCGAAGTTTATCCCGATTAAAATCGGGACAATCTCTTTTAAATCGTAGCAATCTAAAATCATAAATCTTAAATCGCTAATCTTTCGGGGTAGGGGCAGAATACCTTCTGCCAGTTTCATAGATGAAAATCTGTGTAATCATTTTTCTATTGCAGAAAAATATAAAAAGTAGTAGAATTGTCAGAATTAATTTAGATAACTTTTATTTAATTATGATGAATAAAGTAAATATTCTAGAATCAATATATGAACAAATTCATTTATGCAGTAAGTGTTTTAATAATAAAAAATGTAATGTAAAACCAGATAATAAAAAAGTGCAAAGGAAGATAGTTGAAAGGGCTTTAAAATCAGATGTTTTTATTGTTGGTCAAGCACTTGCACAAAATACTCAAAGATTGTCGGGATTACCATATACTTTTAAAAATGGAGAAATTAGTAATCTGGGAAAAATTCTGGATAGTCTACTCAATCCTTTTGGCTATTCAATCGATTCAAATAGTGAATTAAAATACATCTATTCGTCAGATATAATTCATTGTTACCCCGGGAAAAAAGATGGGAAAGATAGAAAACCTACTTGTAAAGAAAAAAAGAATTGTTTTGAGTGGCTTAACAAAGAACTCCAATTAGTTGAACCAAGCATTGTTATTTTACTTGGTGATATTGCCAAAAAACAATTTAAAAAAATATTTCAAATTA
>JBHGBB010000043.1:0-20934 GCA_041946755.1 bacterium
AGTTAGACCGAACGAGATCGATCTCGTTCGGTCTAACTCCACTGCTAAGAAATTCAGTCCCTTGTTCGAAGCATTAATTATTTCCATTTGACTATATCCAAATCGAACTATACTTTTCGTGTAAAAACCCTATTTTGTCGGTTTAAATTCAATTTACTATTATTCGATCTATTCGAGTTGACAACTCTATCCAAATTTACATACAATAACACGATTAAGTTCGAGTTAAATCTACGACTATTTTGGGGGTGTTGAGTTAGGGAAACTTCAATTTAGCATTTATATACTTGGGGGTATTGAGGTATGGCAAAAGTTACACTAAAAAGTGTGAGCAAAGTATTCCCACCGGACGTAAAAGCGGTGCAGGAAGTATCGCTCGAAATTGCTGATAAAGAATTTGTGGTATTAGTCGGTCCGTCCGGCTGCGGAAAATCCACCACGCTGCGAATGGTTGCCGGATTGGAAGAAATCTCATCCGGTGAAGTTTTTATCGATGATAAACTGGTCAACGATGTTCCACCAAAAGACCGGGACATCGCCATGGTATTCCAGAACTATGCATTATATCCGCATATGACTGTTTATAAGAACATGGCATTCGGTTTAATGCTGCGGAAATATCCGAAATCCGAAATCGAACAACGGGTTAAAGAAGCCGCCGAAATCCTTGGCATCACCGAACTCCTTGACCGGAAACCGAAAGCCCTCTCCGGTGGACAACGACAGCGGGTTGCGGTAGGCCGGGCGATCGTTCGAAAACCGAAAGTATTCTTATTCGATGAACCGTTAAGCAACCTCGATGCCAAAATGCGGGTCCAGATGAGAACGGAACTAACCAAACTGCATCAGCGACTCCAATCAACGATGATTTATGTTACCCATGACCAAGTAGAAGCGATGACTATGGGTGACCGAATTGTGGTCATGAAAGATGGTATCGTTCATCAGGTAGCCGATCCGATCGGGCTCTATGATAAACCGGTAAATAAATTCGTTGCCGGATTTATCGGCAGTCCGCCAATGAACTTCCTCGAAGGTACGGTAGTCCAGAAAAATGGCGCTATGTATTTCAATGAAGGTAAATTTGAAGTTAAACTCCCGGAAAAGATGTATGCTGCATTATCGAATTATGTCGGAAAAGAAGTAACGTTCGGAGTTAGACCGGAAGATATCGCCGATACATCTTATGCTTCATATGCCAAACCGGAAAATACCATTTCCGCGAAAGTAGAAGTTGTCGAACCGATGGGTTCCGAACTCTATGTATATTTAACTACCGGGAAAACACCGTTTATCGCCCGGGTTGAACCGCACCTGAAAGTCGATGTCGACCAGACCCGCAGTTTAGCGCTGAATATGGATAAAACCCATCTATTTGATAAACAGACCGAAAAGACCATAATCTAATTTTTCTAACCTCGGATTTAAACGGATGTAAGTGGATCGAGATAGAAATCTCGATGCGTTTACATCCGTTTTTTTTCATTGCTATGAATTCGGATAATCTCATCCGTGCTTTTATTGCCATTCCTTTATCAGAAGAAATCCATCATCGACTTGAAGAATTGCAATCTACCTTAAAAAAATATCAAGCGGATGTTAGCTGGGTCAAACCAAGTAATATCCATTTAACCCTTCAATTCCTCGGAGAAATTCATCCGCATCTGGTTGAGAAAGTCGGCCAGTGTTTGGAAGAAATCGTCCCTACCCAACCGCAGTTTACCTGCAAAATAGCAGGTACCGGAGTGTTTCCAAATCCAAAACGAGCGCGCGTGCTCTGGGTTGGAGTTGTCCAGGGAAAAGAGCAGGTTATCCACCTGCAATCAGCAATCGAGAAATCGCTGGATATCCTGCATATGCCAAAAGAAGATCGAGCATTCCATCCGCATTTAACCTTAGGCCGAGTCCGGTCACCGAAGAATCTGGAGTTGGTGGTAAATGACTTATTGCAACAATCAAATCTGAGTTTTGGAACCTTAACCGTATCGCAAGTCACGTTATTCTCCAGCAAACTCTCTCCTGCAGGCGCAGTTTATACGCCGCTTAAGCATTTCCAATTGCAAATTTAGCATTACTCATTTATAATTTAAAATGCTCAATAACCTAGATACCTGCTTTCGCAGGTATGACATGGAAACGATACCGAATGTCATTCCCGCGAAAGCGGGAATCCAGAATCAATGTTCAATGCAAAATATTAATGGTTTATGATATAATTCGATAACAATTTTTTATTATTTCTTACTAAAGGAGTATATGGTTATGGCAACCCAAGATGCGAAAGATTCGAAAGGGAAATCGAATCGAGAGAAAGCATTGGAAGCAGCAGTAGCGCAAATCGAAAAAGATTTTGGTAAAGGGTCGATCATGCGGTTAGGAGATGCGGTTCCGCGGCTGGAAGTACCGGCGATACCTACCGGCTCGTTATCGCTTGATTTTGCATTAGGTATCGGTGGAGTCCCGCGCGGGAGAATAGTAGAAATATTCGGCCCGGAATCCAGCGGTAAAACTACCCTAACCTTGCAAATCGTCGCCCAAGCCCAGAAACTTGGCGGGATCGCCGCGTTTGTCGATACCGAACATGCGCTCGATTCAGGTTATGCGAAACTGTTAGGAGTCGACTTGGATAACCTCTGGCTATCCCAACCGGATACCGGGGAACAAGCATTAGAAATTGTTGAGACCTTAGTGCGGTCGAATGCGATTGATGTCGTGGTCGTCGATTCCGTAGCTGCATTAGTCCCTCGTGCAGAATTAGAAGGAGATATGGGCGATTCGTTTATGGGCGTTCAAGCGCGGTTGATGAGTCAAGCGATGCGAAAGCTGGCTGGGGCGATAAGTAAGTCCAAGACCTGCGCGATATTCACCAACCAGATACGAGAGAAAATCGGGGTGATGTTCGGGAACCCGGAAACCACTCCCGGCGGCCGGGCCTTAAAATTCTATGCTTCAGTTCGGCTCGATATCCGTCGGATCGGTGCTATCAAGTCGGGTGAAGAAGTTATCGGAAATGAAACCCGAGTTAAAATCGTTAAAAATAAAATGGCGCCCCCGTTCCGAGAAGCGAAATTCGATATTCTATTCGGCCAAGGGATTTCGAAAGAAGCGGATTTATTGGAATTAGGGCTGGTGCATAAACTGGTTGATAAGAGCGGCACCTGGTTCTCATTTGGTAGTGAACGGCTGGGGCAGGGAAGAGAGACCGCAGTGAAATTCCTGAAAGATAATGCGGATGCATCTACTAAACTCGAATCCCAGCTTCGAGAAAAACTCGGTCTGAAATCGCCCTCAGCGAAAGTAGAAGAATAGACAACCAAAACTCACTTTAAATTGCAAATTTAGCATTGCAAAATTTAAAATTAAAAATGCTAAATGCAAAATTTGAAATGAAGGTATTGTCTATAACTATGCCTGCCATTACCTCTATATCTCCCCAAAAGAAACATCGGAATCGATACTCTTTATTCGTCGACGATCAATTTTATGCCGGGGTAGATGCTGCGGTAGTAGAAATGCTGGGATTAAAAAAAGGACTGCAAGTCGAACCCGGGAAACTGCAAACGATTCTAGAACAGGAAGAATACCAGCAGGCAAAAAATTATCTATTCCGCCTTTTATCCCGGAGATTATATTCCTGCGCTGAAGTTCGGAAGAAGCTTGCTACTCGAGATTATGAACCAAAATTGATCGATAGAATTATTACTGAATTTATCAATCAAGATTGGTTAAACGATATCCAATTCGCAATCCAATGGACTGAAAGCCGATTACGGTCAAAACCGCGCGGTCTCGCGCTAATCAGACGTGAGTTATACCAAAAAGGTATTGATAAAGAAGTCATTCAAGATGTTCTGGAAAAATATACCAATCCCGAAGCGGAATTCGACCGCGCAATTGCTGCTTTACGAAAGAAAAAGAATTATACTTCTGAACCAGACCTCCTTAAACGCAAACGGAAAATCTACGCTTATCTCGCCCGCCGGGGATTCAATCCTGAAACGATTGAACAGACAATGAGCCATTTTAAATGAAATAAAACATCTATCCGTAAAGTATCAAGCATAAAAGTAATACATTATTTTCTGCGAAAAATTATACAATTATTCCATCTATTTTATGCAGGAATAGTTATTAAACGCTTTCTATATAAGATAGTACGCTATTTCTTACTTGACAATTCCCTGATTTTCACTGACAATTTTACGTATAATTTCTATTAATGGAGAGATACTAAACCATGCAAAATCGACTTATTTTTGCTATTTGTCTCATACTAGGATTGCTTTTATTAAATGGAATAGGTTTCGCCGACCCGGGATATCCATCCGGAACGCAACCAACGACTATCACCACACCATTAAATTCACCGTATACTATTAGTACCGGCGCGCCATTAACCGGGGTACCCTACGGAGCATTACCTTATAGCATTACTACCGGAGTAACACCGAAAGTTTTCCCCGGATCAATTCCATCACAATATCAAATCCTGCCGGGTTTATATCAACAAGCCACCGCGATGTTTCCAACGGTAGGAACTGAAACCGGTCTCCCCTACCAACTTTTTCCTGGAACAACCTTAGCGACTACTACCGCAATCCCACCGGCAGAAGTATCAGATATTGAAAAGATTTTTGCCGGAGCGTTCCCGACCGGGATCTCAACCGAAATCAAACAGTTTGGATATGATGCATTTCAACAAACGGTTTCCACATTTGCTCCGGTTTTAGATGTGCCGATTAGTGACGATTATCTTATCGGTCCTGGAGATAGTTTTGTCATCACTATCTGGGGCAAAATCAATATCAGTTATCCAATTTTGGTTGACCGGAATGGCGAAATTTCTATTCCGGAAGTAGGTGTATTGAAAGTCTGGGGTTTAAGTTTCGGAGAAATGAAAAAATATCTGAATAATGAACTGAATAAGTATTATACCGGATTCGAGATGACGATTACCATGGAGCGGCTGAAGACCATCCAAGTCTATGTAGTCGGTGCGGCACGATCTCCTGGAAGTTATACCCTCAGTTCATTAGCTACCTTATTTAATGCATTATATGCTGCAGGGGGACCAAGTAAAAAAGGCACTATGCGCAATATCCAGCTACTGCGAAATGGGAAAATTATTCAGACTATCGATTTATATGACTTCCTATTGAAAGGTGATAGAACCGCTGATGTTCGATTAGAAAATCTGGATACGATATTCATTCCCGTCATCGGAAAAGTCGCTGGTATCGCCGGGCATGTAAAACAGCCGGCAATTTATGAAATGACCGACACCATGAGTTTAGGTGACTTGATTAAACTTGCAGGCGGAATTACTGCCGTTGGGTATCTCGAACGCGTACAGATAGAACGAATGCAAGCGAACCAGAAGCGAATGGTATCTGATTTTAATTTAGCCGGGATGGAAGGAGCCACCGCAAAACCGGAATTCAAAATTACCATGCAAGATGGAGATTTAGTTAAAATCTTTCCGATACTACCGGAAAAAATGAATGTCGTTTATTTAGAAGGCCAAGTATATCGCCCGGGAGAATATGAGTTTATAGAAGGAATGCGGCTCCTCGATTTAATTCCGAATTATACCGTTTTACTCCCTCATCCTTCGTTAGAATATGGCCAGATTGTCCGGTTAATCGAACCGGATTTGCATCCGATCGGCATCCAGTTCAATCTTGGGAAACTACTGGCAGGAGATACCACGCAAAACCTTCTATTACAACGTTGGGATAGAATCCAGATTTTCTCCTGGTCGGAACGACTGAAAAAGAGTGTGCGGATTAGTGGATTGGTCCATCAACCGGGAGAATATGATTTGAGCGTTGGAATGCGAGTAAAGGATTTAATACTAAGCGCCGGCGGATTTACTAAAAATGCTTATCTCCGAAAAGCTGAAGTTACGCGACGGACAATCACTCAAGATGGTATGGAAATCCAGAAACTGGAAGTGAATCTGGAAGAGGCCATGCGCAATAATTTGGGACAGAATATCCTGTTGCAGGATTATGATAATATCGTGATTCGTCCCATACCGGATTTAGAGTTCGACCGTTATGTTAAAGTTGATGGCGAAGTATTGTTTCCGGGAACCTATCCGGTCAAAAAAGGAGAACGATTGAGCTCATTACTAGACCGAGCCGGGGGATATACCGATAAAGCTTACCTTAAAGGAGCGGTATTTAATCGAGAAAGTGCTCGGATTACACAACAGAAACGGCTGGAAGATTTAATCCACCAGCAGGAACAACAGTTATTATCTTTATCCGCGCTTGCATCGAGTGGGGCGTTGGATAAAGAAGAATTAGCTTCTCAACAACGCGCGTTAGGTTTACAACAGCAGCTTCTAGCAAAACTAAAATCCGTCCAGGTCGAAGGACGAGTAGTAGTAAAACTTGATACTATTGATCGGCTAAAAGGATCCAAAGAAGACATCGAATTGGAAAAAGGCGATGAATTACTTATCCCGGAAGTACCGGGAGTAATTAATGTCCTTGGTGAAGTCTATAATCCCACTTCGCTAATTTATGAACCGAATATGACCGTTCAATATTACCTCAGCCGGGTTGGCGGAATCACTCGTGATGCAGCCGAAAAAGAAATATATATCATTCGCGCTGATGGCTCGGTATTTAGTCGGGCTCAAAAAAGATCTCAGCAGATTGGATGGGATAAAGAACAGCATCGCTGGTTTGCTGGCGGATTCTATGCGACCAAACTTGATCCTGGAGATACTATTTTAGTCCCACGACGACTAGATCGCGGTGAATGGATGCGAAATACTAAAGATGTTACTCAGATATTCTATCAAATCGCTGTTGGTTTAGGAGTACTGATTAAAGTATTTTAATCACTACGATTTACAAGGACACAACTAAATACCATTTTACTTATGAATACAAACCAGGAAAAAGATGTTAGTTTAGTAGATTACCTACAGCCGATAGTTCGATATCGAAGGTTTGTCTTGTGGTTTTGGATAATAGCCATACTATTATCGATAATCATAAGTCTGATATTACCTAAAACCTATATCGCTACGGCTACCATTGCACCGCCAAATTCTAGTGGTGACGTATCTTCGCTATTAAGTGGACTTGGTGTAACTGGTGGTATTGGCAATCTTGCAGCAATGATGCTTGGTGTTCCAACTTCGGCGGATTTTTATGTCGATATTTTGCATAGTCAAACGGTGGCGGACGCTCTCATTGACCGATTTAAACTAATGGAAGTATATAAAAAGAAATATCGAATTGAAACACTTAAAGCGCTAGATGATCGAACAGAAATTGATAAAACAAAAGGTGATTTAATAACGATTACGGTTGAAGATAAAGAGCCGAAACGGGCAGCTGATATAGCCAATGCCTATGTAGAAGAATTAGATAAACTCACCCGGCAGTTGGGAATAACCAGTGCCGGTCGAATGCGCGCTTTTTTGGAAAAACAGCTGGTAGAAACCAAACAGGCATTGCGCACCGCAGAAGATAATCTCAGAAATTTCCAAACCGAGCACAAAATGGTTGCGGTTGATGAACAGACTAAAGCAATGGTAGCCGGGGCCGCTGAGCTTGAAGGACAGCTTATCGCCGCACAAACCGAATTGGGAATCTTACGCAGTTTTTCTACTGAAAACAATCCTCGGGTTAAATTAGTTAATGCCAAAATAGCGGAATTAAAAAAGCAATTGAGTCTCATTGAAGGGACAACTGCTGTTCCCAAAACCTCGAATTCAAATCCCAAACAAAAACCCTATCCATCTGAAACAGCTAACTCGTTTACCATTCCTTTATCGCAATTACCGAATTTGGGATTAGAATTCGTCCGCTTATACCGGGAAGTGAAAATTCAGGAAACGGTTTTCGAATTGCTTACCCAACAATATGAAATGGCTCGCGTTAACGAAGCTAAAGATACGCAAACTATTCAAATTGTGGATCAGGCAAAAATCCCGGATAAAAAAGATAAGCCGAAACGAACCTTGATTGTTTTAATCACTGCAGTATTTGCCTTCGGATTGGCAATATTAGTCGCTTTTATCCGAGATTATTTCGATACTATGAATACCGAGAATAAACTCCGCTGGAATAATTTGAAACAAGAACTGAGCAAACCGTCGATAAAGAATACTAATAATCAAATCTAGAAATCAATCTATCATCCCGATACTATTCAGCCCTGTTAATTAGTTTACTCTTAACAGGGCTAATGTTTTCTAGCTAAATACGGATGGCAACCAATCGCATTAGCCAATTATTTTCCCAAATCAAATCGAGTCCCCTGGTACGGGATACTTTCATCACTACTTTTTTTGCCACTTCTGGTAAAGGAATCGGATTTCTAATTCCATTTTTTATCGCTGCCTGGTATGGGATTGATAAAAATACCGATGCGTTCTTCTTCGCCTATAGTCTCATCATTTTTCTGGCGATGATATTCTCCCCGGTTATGGAAAGTATTATCGTTCCATTTATTGCAGAGCATAAAGCTAAAAATGGTGATATTGGACAGTTTGTCGGGCGAGTATTAGGAATGAGTGCAGTCGGATTACTGGCGATATCCGCAATCTTTCTAATCGTAATCAAACCCATCCTGATGGCAGTAACGCGATTCTCACCGGATGGATTGGATTTAATCTATAATATTCTCCTCGAATCAATTCCTCTAGTGATCCTATTAGTCTGGACTAGTATTTTAGCCGGAGCGTTGAATGCTTATAAGATTTTCGTTATCCCAGCAATATCCCCGGCATTTCGGGCGATCGTAACGATACTATTTATTTATCTATTCAAGGATGAGATGGGAGTTCATGCTATTGCTTGGGGATATGTTGTCGGTGAATTAGCTCGATTAGGTATTTTATTTGTCTTACTTCATCGTTTAAAACTATTCCAGTTGCATATCTCGATTGGTTGGGAAGAACAAATCATAGAATTTATTAAGACTTCTTCATATCAAATTATCGGTATGGTGATCTTAGGATTTACACCGATTATCAATAAAACCATGGCATCCTGGCTGGAGAAAGGAAGTGTTTCGATACTCGAATATGCCGACCGGGTATACCTGATTCCCGTAACCTTTTTAGCCAGCGGATTTATGGTAACGTTTCTCGCTCATTGGAGTGAGCGATACCAGACTGGAGGAGAAACACAATTAAAACGAGATGTACACCGGGCAGTCGCTTTCATCGGAGTCATTTCGATTATTCTGACCACCTTGTTATTTTTTACTAAAGGATATTTAGTTTCTCTGATTTATGGGCATGGAAAATTTCCATATGAATTGACCAGTAATGTAGCGATAGTATTTGGCTATTATCTTCTGGGATTAACGCCGTATTTCTTATCGCAAGTTTATGTTCGAGCCTTTTTAACTATGAAAGATACCAAGGTGCTATTATTATCCGGGGTATTACGCGGTCTCGGTACTATCATATTTAGTCTTTGCCTAATGCGTATTATGGGAATTGCCGGGATTGCTTTGGCTACAACGATTGCAACCTACGGTATTTTTCTGCTTATGGTATTCTTGTTTCATGGAAAAATAAAGGGTTATGGTTAATCAAAATAATCTGATTCTTCTTGAATATCGTGATAGCATTAAAGAACAATACGAAATTGAACGTAAATTCGCGACTAAAATTAAACTGGCGCAAAAAAACTCTGAACTTAGAAGAAATCTATTACGTCAAGCATATACGGAAGTATCAAAAATAGAACTCACCTACCCGAGTCATTTGACTATCGATTGTGGTCTTGGTGCATATTTAGTTCCGGTAATAATGGCGCTTCCCTTATCTGGGAAAAAAGTACTTGAGGTGGGGTGTGGTACCGGCAGTCTCTGTGTGGCCCTTGCAAAAAAAGGATTTGTAACTACTGGACTTGACCTATCTCCTGTGCGAATTGAAAAGGCTAAAGAGCGTGCGAAACAATCGAACCAGAATACCGGCAATTTTATGGTATGTAATTTCATGGAAGCACCTTTGCCAGATACTGATTTCGATGTCATCATTAACGATAATGTACTCGAACATATCCCGATGGATGAAGCGTCCGATTTTATTCTCAATTGCAAAGCAAAATTAAAATCCGGTGGCTGGTTGATATCCATAACCCCGAATCGGCTGGTTGGTCCCTATGATGTAAGTGGTTATTTTCTACCTCGAGGAACAGCGGCCCAAGGATTGCATCTTAAAGAATATACTTTTGCTGAATTAACCACTTTATTGAATCGTGCTGAATTGGGAACCTTATATAGCTTACCGGCTACCGCACAGATCGCTGCTCGATTGGGATTAATCAATTCGCGGCGAATCTGGTGGTATAAATCAACCATTATGGAAAAGATTCTACGGCTGGTTCCGGGACCACTACGGATACCAAAGCTGTTTCGGGTATTAGTAAGCGATATTATTATAGCGCAAAAATAAGCAATATCTAGCAAGGATATACGTATGCAAAAAAAAATAGTATTTGTTCTTCCCTCGTTAGTCAAACACGGTGCGGAAAATGTCCTGGTAACGATATTGCAATACCTAAACCGGGAACGGTTTGAACCGGTACTACTCTATTTTGATTCCCAAAATAATTTTGGCAATAGCATCCCTTCTGATATCAAGATTCGCTCTTTACAGAAAAGGAATAAATCAGATAATGTCCGGATATTTTTCCGTTTATCAAAGGTATTACGCGAGGAAAATCCGGATTTAATCTGCAGTTTTATTACTTATGCAAACTACCTCTGTTTAATGGCAAAAAGCTATTGCAGAATAAATGCCCCCTTGATTATTTCGGAACGAACGAAATTATCTTTAGCATTACCATTGGAACAATATATCACTATTAAACAAATGCTAATCCGCCGATATTATCCGAAAGCAAATGGCGTAATTTGTATCTCTCAGGGCGTGTATCAAGATTTAATATCGTATGCCGGCATAAAACCAGACCAAGGAAAAGTAATTTATAATCCGGTTGATATCGATAAAATAAAAAACCTGGCTCAAGAATCAGTTGATCACCCTTGGGTTAACGAGTATATTCCGGTTCTCGTTGCTTGTGGTCGACTCGTTCCGCAAAAGAATTATCCGCTCCTATTAAACGCTTTCAAACTCGTTAGTCAATCCATGCCGGTACGCTTGATGATTTTGGGTGAAGGAGCGTTGCGGAATAACCTTGTCGCTACCGCTGCCACCTTAGGGATATCCGAAAATGTATCTTTTCTAGGGTACCAACAGAATCCATACAAATATATGGCACGCGCGAAAGGATTTGTTTTATCGTCATCGATTGAAGGCTTCGGAAATGTTATTTCCGAAGCTATGGCGTGTGGAACTCCGGTTATTTCTACTCGGTGTAATTCCGGTCCGGATGAAATTATCTCCGATGGGATCAACGGCATATTAGTACCGGGAAATGATGTTCCGGCAATGGCAGCAGCGATCAAACGACTACTCAGCACTCCGACTCTTCAAACCGAATTGGCAAAAGAGGGAAAAAAACGGGTTGCCGATTTTAGTGTGGATAAGATTATCGCTGAATATGAGAAATATTTCTTAAGTTTCATTTGAAGAAAGAGCGAATATAACGACTATCGGTATAGAATCATACCGATACAACTTAAGTCATTTCTAACTTAGGCCGTTTGATAATTTTATACAACCGTTGGACTATCGCCATGGATTCTGCGATACAATATAGTATTTAGAAGAATGTACCATTATTTACAAACCAACTGTGATGTTATGAAATCTTTGGGCATAAAATTGTTTCTCTATCCAATGTTTTTCTTGTTTCCTTTTGTTTCCATGCAGGTGGTTTATGGCAATTTAAACATTCCGGTTGTCGATATCTGCGCGATGTTTCTTGGGGTACTATTTCTTGGTATTTTTATCGGAGAAGTGCTCTTCAACCATACTATACCGGAATTGAATTTAAAAGGAATAGTTATTTATAGTGTATTTCTATTGGTCACGATTCTTTCCATAAAGAACACTGTTTCGGTCGGAACCAGTATAAAATTCTTTTTCCGGCAACCGGTATTTTATTATCTGGTTTATTTTATTTCAGTCGGTTCCCTAATGATATGGATCGGGAACAATCAACGACAAATAACCAGATTTTATCATTTATTCTGCATGGCAGGATTTCTCATCTCGATTTTTAGTATCGTAACCTCTATGTATCGGATTTATATTGGAAAAATCTGGGGAACCATACCGCTTCCCTATTTTGCTGCTAACCATAAAGTTTTAGCGGTAACACTCACCGGGATAATACCTTTCTTAATAGGTATGCGATTAAATCTAAAAACCCGGATGCGCGGATTTTATACCCTAACGATTATGTGCAGTACCCTGGCTATTATCCTCTCTTTTTCTAAGACCGCCTGGTTAACGGTCGTATTAATTTATCTGATTTGGGAAATGCGTGGACTCCGGAAATTTACCATCCTTAAACCTGCAGTTATTATCCTCACTATAATCGGTATTATCGGGGTTGCATTCTATTTATTTACTGTGCTATCATCTAATCCAGAGGTTATACGCGCGGAATTAGGCCGATCTTTTCTCGCAGCATTGGCGATAAAACTATTCTGGGCTCATCCGATTATCGGTAGCGGGATCGGTAGTTTTGTTATCGCTATGCAAGATTATGCCGACATCTTACCCAAAATGGGGTATCGAACCCTGTTGGATTTAGAAGCGCACGGATTAGTTTTTAAACTACTGGCTGAAACTGGATTAGCCGGGCTGATAACATTTTTAGCTTTTTTCGGTATTCTCTTTAATTGGATTTATCGAATATATCAGACTTATCATAATCATGGAAATAGTTATTGGGAAAATATCTTATTTGGTTTATTAACCGGCTTATTATCATTATTCATTTTAAATTCGTTTTTTGGTACTGATACCTATACTCCGCGGTTATGGTTTCCGCTAACCTTTATTATCGGGCAAGGATGCCTGGCTTATAATGAGATAAAGAATCGCGTCTGAAGACTAAACGAATGCACCCTTTAACCTTTAGACATTCGATTCGGGAGTGGTTTGATTATGCCAATGCGACTAGGAATAAACTGGAAAAAAGATACGGGAATTAAGAAATATCAGGAGATATTTACCCAACCTGCAATTCGAGATGCATTCGGGAAGCATCTACAACGAATCTTGTCTGATACCGGTTATATTCGTTATCCTGGCGGGATTTTTACCCAACAAATGCCGTTGGAAATCAATGAAGCAAACCAGGATTATACTACGCCCGGATATCCGATATTTTATCAATTCTGCAATGAGTATAAATTAAAAACATCGCAGCAGCTTCCCACCTCATCTATCATAAAAAATAATGATTCTATACGAATTAAAGCTGATGTTAAAAGCCCGATAAATTGGGCTATCGCAGATTCTATCATAAGTCAGGCGAAATCGATGGTACAATGGTTAAACGACCAGGGATATTCCCAACGCATCATGTTTTGGGAAATCGGTAATGAAGATTGGTATGACCCGGAATTAAGATTGCGACCGCAAGAATATGCCGAAATTGTCAGTCGATATCTAACCGCATTACGGGGATTGATACCACCGGAAAAAATCCTGGTTGGCGCTCAACCCGGAATGAGGGGCGGTTCTCAGAATTGGGGCTATGAAGTTCTGCAGAATATAAAATCGCGCGGATTAGCGGATGCTATCGGTGGAGTTTCAACGCATATTTATCCTTATTTCTTGAATCGGCCGACTTATGACAGTTCTACTTTCGATTTTAATGCCTATTGCCTGGGAGATTTGTTACCGCAATCATTTGCCGCGGAATACCAGAATACCGTATCGGCGTTGGATTCACTAGGATACAATAAAAATATTAAAATCCATATTACTGAATGCGCTGTTGATGTTGCCGGACCCAGAACCGATACTCAGTCAACCTTTAAAAACAACCGGAAAAATTATGCTGCCGCCGCCGGGATTGTTCGAATGCTGCTACCGGTTGCGCAGGATAGCCGATTCGGAGGGGCAGTATACTACTGTTTATTTCATAAATATTTACTTACGCCGGAAGCGCAAAACCCTACTGGCTGGAAAAATTATACCGCTGCTGATGACTGGGGTTGGGGACAATGCTGGTATGTTCCACAGCAACCGAAACATATGTTTATCAACACCCCGTTGTTGGAAGCATGGTTGACATTAATCCGGTTGTTGGGCAATGCGACTCAAATCCAGCAAAAAGATAGTCAGATGTTTATGGCAATCGCGACAGATAATAATCCGGTACGGTTACTATTCTTTAATCCTACCAATAATAAATCGGTGATTAATCTAGCGAGTGCATCGCATGGAATTGCTTTAGGCGATGGAAATCTTAATTTGCGAGCGATTAAATCCGGATCCCGCGGTGACCGGGAAGATATGACGCTATTTTCTACTCAAGTCGCGCTATTAAACGGAACGGTAGCGCTCCCTCCTTATGGATTATTATTAGCTCGCGGAAATGACCTGAAATATAATCGGGTTCCGTTATCCCCCGGATTTATTAAAACTAACGGATTCTTACGAAGTAAATTGCTGTCTATTGGAGAATATCAAGTCCGATATGAACAGGGTAAACTTATTCCTATTCCCCATAACGCAAAAATCGATAACTATCCGTTATCAGCCATCGCTGGGATTGATGGATTAACTGAAAATGATATTGCACATCGATTCTTCGGTGTTACTGCCGATGAATTGGTAGATTGGAGTATTTATGAAAAAGATGAAACCGCTACTTAACGAATTATCGCAACCGTCTGTCTCTCGCAGAAGGTTTTTAAAACAGAGCCTGATTATTACCCTTGCAGCAACTCTTCCGATTTCAGAAGTATTATGGCAGCGGTCGAAAAAACAAGTGATGTTAACCTGGCAAACCTTGGACGGCAGAACTCATACCCGGAGCTATCAGCGAATAGGATAATATCGACTTGTGAAAATTCTTTTTGCGAATAAGTTCTTCTATCCCAAAGGTGGCGCGGAAATATCGCTCTTTACCACCACCGCTCTTCTCGAACAACAAGGGCATACCATCTCCTATTTTGCGATGCAGCATCCGCAGAATTTGCCTTCGGGATACAGTACCTATTTTGTATCTTCGGTGGATTATGAGACCGGGCATGGTTTATTGCAACAGCTTAAAACTACCGGCAGATTATTATATTCTTTCGAGGCTAAACAGAAAATCCTGCACTTAATTAAATCTGAAAAACCGGATATTGCCCATCTCAATAATATCTACCATCAGATTTCACCTTCGATTATCGATACTCTGAAAAAGGAACGGATTCCGATAGTCATGACCCTGCGGGATTATAAACTTACCTGTCCGGTTTATACCCATTTATCCCAAAATCGGGTCTGTGAAGAATGCCGGCAGCATCGATTCTATCGCGTATTGGTTAACCGTTGCACTAAAAGCTCGATTCCAAAAAGTATGGTTAATATGCTCGAAATGTATCTGCATCATTCACTGCTGCAGATTTATCATAAAGTCGATTGTTTTATCGCACCGAGTAGATTTCTCATGGATAAAACGATAGAGTTGGGGTTCAAAGGAAGAATCGTTTATCTGCCTAATTTTATTGATACCAGCAGTTATCCTCCGGTTTACCAAGCAACGGAAAATAGTATCGTTTATTTTGGTAGATTGTCTGAAGAAAAAGGGTTGATAACCTTATTGGATGCAGTTAAAGGACTCGATATTCAACTCAAAATTATTGGTGATGGTCCGCAAAAAGAGCGCTTATTCAGTAAAGTCGAACAGGAAAAGATAACTCATGTCTCTTTTCTAGGACATAAAAATAACGAGCAATTAATCCCGGAAATTCAGCGGGCAATCGCAGTAGTTATTCCTTCTGAATGGTACGAAAACAATCCGCGGGCGATTATCGAATCGTTTGCATTAGGCAAGCCGGTTATCGGCTCGAATATTGGCGGTATTCCGGAATTGGTCCGGGATAACGAAACCGGATTCTTATTCTCTCCGGGAAATAGCTGCGAGTTGAAAGAGAAAATCATGCAGCTGGTGCAGCAGCCGGACCGGATACTGCGTTTAGGTAAAAATGCACGGGCATTTGTCGAAACCAATCTAAATCCGGTCAAGCATTATGAAACTTTAATGAGCATCTATCAATCGGTTATAAACCAGACGTAATATTGATAACCACGGATTACTTATGCAATTACCTTTTGTTTGCCCAACCTGCAAAAAGCTTATTGAACGAATGGAAGCCGAATACCGATGCCAGTCTTGTCATCAAGCATATCCGATAATAAAAGGTATCCCGGTTTTTATCGACCTGAAAGATTTTGAAGATGAAGAAAAACAATATGCTCATCAAGGTTCTGATACTCCAGCAACACCAGTACATAAAAGCGATAAATCTAGACAACTGGATTACTATATTCGGGCGCATCCGGCAACGGTACTGCTAAAACAGGGGTGTTCCAATAAAATCGGAATTGATATCGGCGTCGGTACCGGAAAAAATCAGAATTTTGAACATCTTTTTTCGAAAGTATCGCATAATTTAGTCGGAGTAGATGTCTCGTTAAGTGCGGCGATTCGATTTAAAACGCATTATCCGGATACACAATATATTCTAGCTATTACCCTGCCATTTCAAGATAATACCTTCGATTTTATTACCGCCAGCGGTTTGCTGCACCATATGATTGGCCAACCGCCAGAGATACTTAATTCCGCAGTACAAGAATGGTTCCGAGTACTCAAGCCGGGGGGAATTATCGTTATCAATGATCCGAATTTATATTATCCGCTGTCGGCAATGATGTTTCTCCCGAATAAGATTATCCAAGCGCTAAAACCGGGAGCGAGAGGCCGGGTTGCTTATGAACGGCCACTTACTTTCCTTGAAGTCAGAAAGTTATTCAAGCGCATCGGATTTGACCATATATCCTGCGAAGCGAGTACATTCGCGCATCGATTTATGCCGGCAACACTGATACGGTTGATTATGAAGCTTGACCCCGTATTTATGTCCCGGGTACCGTTCAACTATTTTGGCGCCTGGACTACTATTCATGCAGAAAAGAAAAGCGATTACCTGCAATAGCTTACCAAATTCATATGCTGGAATGGATATTTCGGATTACGATTATTTCGGAGAGAATGTGATTAATTGAATTGCTCAATCCGGATTTTAATATGGTACCGGATTTATCTTACTCGCAAGAATTGCTACTCAGCGGTACGCCCAAAATAAAAAAGCCCTCACTGCGTTCTTAGAAAGGAGTCAATTACTTGCTACCTACTACAACTACAAAAGGGCTCAACAAATACTACTTAATGCAAAATTAAGTATCAGCAAATAAAATTGCTAATATAATAATAATCCCGATATAGTTCAGGATATAATTTTGCGGCTACGTTATATCTTAGTTACGTTTGCTGCCTGAAGGCCTTTCGGTCCTTTCACGACTTCAAACTCAACAGCGTCATTTTCCGCCAATGATTTGAAACCTTCACCACTGACTGCGGAATAATGAACAAATACATCTTCGCCACCATCTTGAGAAATGAATCCAAAACCTTTGCGGTCATTGAACCATTTCACTTTACCTTTTACACGGTCTGCCATATTAGTATTATTTCCCCTCCTTTCCGTTAGAACAATAAAAAAAGCAGATTCAAACTGATAGAACAAGTCGAAAACTCGACTCTGAGAGCCGATACAAACCGATAAAACGATATTCTACCTGTTTGAATCTGCTTCTATATTATTGAATCTGAACCATTATCTTATCCTAAAAAAGACCTTTTGTCAAGTTAAATTTTGTTATCTTGTGTTTCAAAGTTGAATAGAGATGAACGAGATAATATCTCGTTCATCTCTATTCAATACCGCAATAGCAAATAAAAAGACAAAATTACAAACGTAACACATTTAATTTCAATGATTTATGTTGCTATATATATAAAATCATCTGATTTTGAATTTATTAAGTACTATATAGTATGGTTATAAAAAATCAGATTCTCTACTATATAATCTGCTTATACTTTGATATTTATAGGGTTATAATATTCCATGAATAGGAAAAAGCAAGTTATCCAATGGAGAATTTGCTTTTTAACGGATTTGATCGCAATAAAAAAATGTTAAGTATTACTTATTTCAGAAAGAGAAATTCGTTCGATCCCATTTTTCGCATGCGTTATATAAAATTCCGGTTTGAGCCCGATTATTTTAATATATGCAATATCTAGGTAAGATACAAAGTTTTCTAATGTACTCGTATCAACTAAGCTAACGGTACACCCACCAAATCCCGCCCCGGTCATTCTTGAACCCAAACACCCGACAGTGTTCTGCGCTAATTCAACTAAAATATCCAGTTCCCGGCAACTGACTTCAAAATCATGTTTCAGACTCTCATGCGATTGGTTCATCAACAAACCAAACTGCTGTAACTTTTTTTCTTTTAATGCAGCAACCGCATCCAGTACCCGCTGGTTTTCTGAGATCACATGCCGGCATCGTTTGGCAATCAGTTCCGGAAGTTTCTCTTGATACTGTTGAAATGCAGACCAACTCACATCGCGCAGTGATTGTATCTTCGGTAAATACTGCTGCAAGAGTTTCGTTCCATCCAGGCATTGTTGCCGCCGGGAATTATATTCTGAATCCAGTAATCCCCGTTTTACTCCGCTATCGCAGATTACCATACTATAATTATCTCCCGGCATTGGAACATGTTCATAGGTTAATGACCGGCAATCGATTAACAGTGCAGCGTTTTCTTTCCCTAACCGGATAATAAACTGATCCATAATTCCGCATTGGACGCCAACAAACTCATTTTCCGCCTGCTGGCATAACTTAATCATCTCCAAATCCGATAATTCGAATCCGTATAATTGTTGGGCGGTATATGCAATTGCCATTTCCAGTGCTGCTGAAGAACTTAACCCTGCACCAACCGGAATATCGCCATAAATCACCGCATTGAACCCATACTCAATCAATCCGGAATTAACTAACCGCGATACAACCCCTTTCGGATAATTCAGCCAGGTATTACCCGGAGACCGAGATATCGTATTGAGTGCAAATGCTGCCCGTTCCTGATAATTCATGGAATAGAGCGCAACATTTTTATCTTTTCTTGGTTGGGCTAGGATATAGATTGTCGGTTCGATGGCGATCGGCAGAACAAACCCGGCGTTATAATCGGTATGTTCACCAATCAAATTCACCCGACCGGGAGAACGAATCAGAACATGAGAGCCGATATCACCAAATTGGTTATTGAATTCTGTAAGAAGTTGCTGGGGAATAGCCATTAATACAATACAAAATGCAAAATTAGCATTACAAATTTAATCCGCCTAAGGCGGATAAAATGCTAAATGCTAAATTTAAAATGAATTATTCTTTCGGTTCGATATTTCGCAGTTCCGCGGCTTTTTCCTCTGCGGCACTATCGTTGATAAAGGTTCCGGCACCGGATTCACAGCCCGCCAGATATTTCAGTTTGGTTTCGCTGCGATATGGCGGATAGAACTCGATATGAAAATGATATTCCGGATACTCTTTCCCATCAGTCGGACTCTGATGCAATACCATCATATAGGGAAACGAGAATCCAAATAGATTATCATACTTTTGCAAAACGATTTTTAATATTTCCGCCAAATCGACCATATGCTTTTCATCAAACCGGGCGATGCTGCCTAAATGCTGCTGGCTAAAAATATGCACTTCATACGGCCATCGAGCATAAAACGGGATTACCGCAAAAAAGCTTTTGTTCTGCACAATAACCCGGCGTCCATCCTTTTTCTCTTCTTGAATAATATCGCAGAATAAACAGCGACCGGTTTGTTTTAGATGTTCCGTTGCAGCCTCTAATTCTCTGGCAATTTTCGGCGGGATATAATTAAAGGCATAAATCTGGCCATGGGGATGCGGCATCGTAACGCCAATAACTTCCCCCTTATTTTCAAATTCGAATACATACTTGATTTCCGGTTTTGCTGTCAGTTCGATAAACCGTTGTTTCCATAATCTAACCAGTTTAACGATATGGTCTACCGGTAACGCTGCTAAGGTAGTATTATGTTCCGGAGTATAAAGCACCACATCGCATACTCCGATTGCCGGAGCGACTTTATAGAGTTGGTTACTTTCAACATCCATTTCCGGCGGGGGAACTGAAAATGTCGGGAAATCATTCGGATAGATATAAACATCATACTTATCGGGAACCTTACCCGACCCGGGACAGAATGGACACCAATCTTTGGGAAGTTGCGGTCGTTCCATCCGATGAGTAGCGGTAGCAATCCATTCTTTTAATACCGGATTCCATCTTAGTTCTGACATAAGGTTAACTCCAAAATATACAAAGCTCTGCCCATATTTTCGGAATATTGGTATAAGACTTCATTTTCATAAACTCGATAATTATTATACCATATGCCGTTTTGTTCAACTATGGAAGGTGGCTACCGCTCTATTATAGTTAATTTACTATAACCTTGAATAATGAAACACTAATCACCAGTGGAATAGTTAAAGAAAAAGAGGGAAACATCGTGATCAACTTTAGATCAACTATTTTGGGTAGGATGATGCAATAAACTGGCTGCCCCGCAAGGATTCGAACCTTGTCGCGCAGCTCCAAAGGCTGCTGTGCTACCAGTTACACTACGGGGCAGTGGCTTGATTTTACTGTAGTTATACTCTTTGCTTATTATACTTGGAAGGTGTTAAATCTCTTTTATTCACTCGATAATCAATAAATTATCTCTCCTGCCATTAAATTGCAGAGCTATTAATTTTATCATGTTCGAATACGGTGTGCAAGATAGTGTTATTCGATATTACCTGTTTATTCTGATTTATATTAAAGATTTATATTAT
>JBHGBB010000044.1:0-20817 GCA_041946755.1 bacterium
AGGCGAAACCAGCCGCGAAAATCCCGGTTAAAATCATTGGCGCTATCTTACTAATATTTTCTTTATGTACCTTATTAAGCCTGCCATATACTGAGATGACCGACCTTCAACGGCAAAAGAATTTTGAAGCCGGCGGAATCATCGGTGGATTTATTACCAGTGCTTATAAATATAGTCTAAACATCACCAACATTTTCGGTACCGTAGGTTCTTATATCCTGGCGATAACATTGCTGTTAATCGGAGCGATTTTAAGTACCGAATTCCTCTTCTCCGAATATTTGGTTTTAGGTAAAGATAAATTGAAACAGGCATACCTGCAATGGAAAGAGAAACGAAAAGCAGCGAAATCTGCACCGCCGATAATTAAACCGACCACCGCTGCAACTGCACCGGCACCGGCTTTATCGAAAGAACCACCGAAAATAACTTTGATGAACGGGTCCGATAAACCGGCGAAAAAAGATAAGAAACCGGAAAAACCGGCTCCGATACCGCCAAAACCTGCTAGTCCGGATGGATATCAACTGCCGCCACTGGATTTATTGCGGTTACCATCCGGGGATGAAGAAAACCGCATCCAGGAAGAGATTCTAGATGAATCCAAAAAACTCGAAGAAACCTTGGCGAGTTTCGGTATCGAAGCGCATGTGGTTGAAGTCAGCCGGGGTCCGGTAGTTACTCGATTCGAACTGCAGCCGGCAGCAGGAGTTAAAATTAGCAGCATCACCAGTCTCCAGAACGATATTACCCTGGCGATGAAAGCGCACCATATCCGAATCGTTGCACCGATACCGGGGAAAGCGGCGGTCGGTATCGAAATCCCAAACCGCACCACTACTCCGGTCTTATTACGTGAGATATTAAGTTCAGATGATTTTCGAACCAATAAATCCAAACTCGCATTAGCTCTTGGGAAAACGATCGATGGCGAACCCTATGTCGCGGATTTAGCGAAAATGCCGCATCTCTTGGTCGCCGGTACGACCGGGTCCGGGAAAAGCGTGTGTATCAATGCCATGATTGCCAGTATTCTCTATGCCGCAACTCCAGATGAAGTGAAGTTTATTATGATCGACCCGAAACGGGTTGAACTGGCAATGTTTAGCGAAATTCCGCATCTATTAACTCCGGTAGTTACCGAAGCGAAAAAAGCATGTATGGCTCTTAAATGGGCGGTTCGCGAAATGGAACGCCGGTATAATTTATTCGCTGATGTTGGAGTGCGCGATATTACCGGATATAATGTTCTTTATGACAAGCAGAAAGCTGCGGATAAGAACGACCCGGAACTATTGTCCCGGATGCCGCTAGAGAAACTGCCGTTGATTGTCATTATCATCGATGAATTAGCCGATTTAATGATGATCGCCCGGGCGGATAATGAAGATTTATTAACCCGATTAGCGCAAATGTCCAGAGCGGTAGGCTTGCATTTGGTGTTGGCTACCCAGCGGCCGTCAGTAGATGTTATCACCGGATTAATTAAAGCGAATTTCCCGTCCCGGATAGCGTTCCAGGTTTCAACGAAAATCGATTCCAGAACGATTCTAGACGGTTCCGGTGCGGAAGCGCTGGTCGGTAGAGGCGATATGCTCTTTTCACCGGGAGGTACTCCGAAACCATATCGGTTACAGGGCTCTTATATTTCCGATGCGGAAACCGAAGCAGTAGCCGACTTCATTCGGAACCAGCGGGGACCGGAATATGCTATCACCTCGTTTGCGGATATGGTCGCGGAAGAGGAACAGGCGGAAGCTGATGCGAACGAAGTCCAGGATGAGTTATATCAAGAAGCGGTCCGGATTGTTACTAAAACCCGGCAGGCATCGGCGTCGATGTTACAAACCCAATTAGGGGTCGGGTATCCCCGGGCGCGGAAATTAATCGAGAAAATGGAACGAGATGGTATTGTCGGCCCGATGCGCGGTAGCAAACCCCGAGAGATCCTACTGCCGTATGATGAAGAGACGTAGTAACTGGTTAAATAAGTTAAATAAGTGAATTAGTTAAATATGATTTGTAGTTGGGTAAGGGTAAAGTGTGTCCGCCTAAGGCGGATAGGTAGTGAGTCTAGAGTAGTTGGTTTATTACTAACTACGGTTTTTAGTATTCATTTAACTATTTAACTATATAACACATCTTTTAGACTTTGGATTTTTGTGTAGTCTTATGTTAATATATTTATGTGATAGATGCGGTCGAGAAATACCTAATGATACCGGGAGGTATACTCTAAAATCGGAGTTATTTGCATCGAAGACCCCTATTGTTTATACTGAAAAAGATCGGAACCGGAATTATCGCAAAGAAATAGCGGAATTAATTCAGCAGATGGAGCATATGAATCCGGATGAACTGAATGATGAGGTGTATGTCTCATATCAGTTTGATTTATGTAAACCATGTCGAGATCAGTTATATCAGGAATATAAACGATTACTACCATTATCAAAATAAGAGCACGCATATTGTTCTTATGGGATAAGGAGGAATAAAGGTTATGGCGCTTAAAATTAAAAGGAATCCATGTCGGGTAAGTATCATTATTCCGGAATATCGAATTGAAGGGATAATCCATCTGCATACCATGATGCGGTTCAGCGATTTTATGAACGCTGCCCCGGAATTTATTCCGATTACTGAAGCGAAAATATTCTCGGTATATGATAATAAATTAAGCAGCGAACCGGAATTGGTTGAAGTTAAACGCGACCAGATAATTTTGATTTATCCGGAAGAAACCCGGTCGGTCGTTGAAGAGATCGAAGAAGTGGTTGAACGGAAAGAAGATTATCCGGATACATCGATGGAATCGATGTATATCGATTTAACCAAAAAACCGTAAATAACTTATGGAAGAACTGAAAAACTAAAGAATCCGTCTTAGACGGATTTCTCCGTTCCTTCGTTCTTTCGTTCTTTCGTTGATTTCACTAATCCTAGCTACTAGCTACTCGCTACTAGCTACTTTTTTTTATGACTATTACTGCAGCGCGTGGTACCAAAGATGTTCTACCAATAGAAACTTCGTTGTATGCTTATCTGGAAAGCGTCGCCCGGCAGATATTCTCGCTATATGGTTATACTGAAATCCGGACCCCGATTTTCGAATATACCGAACTGTTCCAAAAAGGGGCGGGAGAAGCAACGGATATTGTTACCAAAGAGATGTATACCTTCCCGGACCGGAAAGGCCGATTGTTAACTCTCCGACCGGAAGGAACGGTAGGAGTCGTTCGCGCATATCTCGAACATAACCTTGCAGCACAATCGCCGATAACCAAATTATTTTATCTCGGCCCGATGTTCAGGTATGAACGGCCGCAAGCCGGTCGGTACCGACAACATACCCAAGTCGGGGCGGAATGTCTGGGTAGTTTAGCCCCGAGCCTGGATGCGGAAGTTATCGCGATGTTCCGCCAGTTCGTTACTACTCTTGGATTAACCAAGTTTACCGTGCTGATTAATAGTATCGGTTGCAAAGTATGCCGGCCGAAGTATCGGGAATCGCTCCGGGATTACTTGAAACCGCATCTGGAAACCTTATGCGCGGATTGTAAACTGCGGTATGACCGGAATCCACTGAGAGTGATGGATTGCAAAGTCGAATCCTGCCAGCCGATTGTTGCCCATACCCCGAGTAGTTTGGAGTATCTCTGCGATGATTGCAAAGCTCATTTTGAAGAGGTTAAAAAGTATCTGGAGATATTAAAGGTAGAATATCAACTAGCACCTCGGCTGGTACGCGGTTTGGACTATTATACCCGGACAGTATTCGAATGCCAGGTGGAATCGCTTGGCGCCCAGAACGCGATTGGTGGCGGCGGCAGATATGATGAACTAGCGGAAATTCTTGGCGGGCCGGAAACCCCGGGATTAGGGTTCGGAACCGGAGTTGAACGGTTAGCCTTAGCGTTAGAACAGCAGAATGTTAAACCTCCGGTTAAGATAAATCTACCGATCGTATTTGTTACCCTCGGCAAACTGGCTTTCGATGCCGCGATCCCGATTATTGCCGAACTCCGGGATGCAGGGATTCCGATCCAACTCGATTTCCGGCAGGGGAGTATGAAATCGCAACTGAATTTCGCGAACCGCCTCGGTGCGAAACAAGTGATTATTCTCGGCGAGACTGAACTTGCCGCTCAATCCTGTATCCTGAAAGACATGAGCACCAGCGAACAGAAAACGATTCTGTTATCCAACCTAAAAACTGTTCTTACCGATCAACCCTAACATTTTCATTTTTTTATAGAGATTCAAAAATAGTAATCGGTAGTTATTATTTTACTAAGATAACCAAATCGCCTTTATTTTTTTCCGTGGTATAACCAGTACTTACGTCACAGATAGTCAATCCGTGGTCATCGACGTTATCAGGGCCGTAGCTATACACAATAATTCCTTGACTAGAAGGTGCGAATTTAATTGGATTATTGTTAAAAGTATCCTTCGGAAGATTAGAAAGATAGTTGGGAATAAGCTCCTGAATTTTAGATGGATAAGAACCATGCTGTAACTGGTAGAGTTTCAATGCTGCTGCTGTTTCTAAAAGGATTAATTTGGTTTCTGGAATATTTGTCATGATGATTTGAGGGAATTTGGATTTACTATGGAACGCAAAGTATCCTATCTGTTCTAAGTCAAATCCATAATCTTGTAATTTAGTCGGGTCGAGTCGTCTTAATTCTTTTAGTGTTTTATAAATCAATTCTGCATCATTCAAGGTATTGATTTTGCCTTCAGTAAATAGAAGTATAAATCCATTTTCGCCATAGTTCCGGATTAAGCTAGTGCATTTATTTTGTTCATAGGTTCCATACGTTATCTGCTGTCCGAATCGGGTAATCCGACGAAATATCTCTATAGCTTCTTTTACATTCCCTTCTTCTATCTTTAAACGGCCGTATAGACTCACTGCGGTAGGTAAATCGGGTATTGTAAGTGCATACATATGGTCGAAATCCGGTGTATAACAATCCTTTTTTTCGGGTAACTTAAGAAAGTCCTGAACAGCATCAAGATGTGGTTCAATATATTGTTGCATTAATTGCATTTCTTTATTGCCTATTGGTATGTTTTGCCCTACGATATTGTTAAGCGTGACATAATCAAATTGAGATGCAGACCATGTGTATACGTGCTTCAATTTCTGATATTCATCCCATGCATTTTGTTTCGCAATACTTTTCTCTTTTCCGGCAATAAGATATTTCACTTTCCGCGCGAGTATTGGATACAACCAATTAGATTCTTTTTCCGGACTAGTTTCCACCACCGCAAGTATAACCTTGGCTTCATCAAGTTTACCTTGCGCAATTAAAGCATCAGCTAAATATAACTGGATTAATGCATTATTCGGGTGCGATTGTAAATATTGGCGGAATCCTGATTCTGCTGGTGGATATTCATGTTTGAAATAACTATGCACCGCGGTCCATACCTCGGGAGGTATTTTTAAGAAAAATTTAGGAAGGATGAATTTATTTTCAGGCCAAGTATAAACATTATCTAGAGTGGTTCCATCAGGTGCTATAATATACATACCTTTCGAATAACTATTGTTACCATATAAAATCTGATTTCCTTGCTGTTCACATTTATCTGTGGACTGTCGTTCACTGACTTCAATCGGGCTATCGGAATAATAATGTGCAGAAACAGAATGATAATAACTTTGGCTAAAATCAGTTCTGATTATTTGGAGTGAAGCATCTGTATTTCGTTTAATTTCCATTAATGCAATACCGCCAGAAATATAATATCCCGTACAATCTGGAACTTCTTTTGGATTTTCAAGTGTTTGGGAAGAGCTATCGCGAGATCGAGCATTTCGCAGAATCCGGTCATGCTCTTCTACCATTGAAATAACTTTACTTTCATTTTTTGGTTTTTCGATTACGATTGGTACTTTGTTATCAGATTTAAGAATTATTTTGGTTTCTTTTGGTTTCTGGAAATAATAAATAACTCCAATGATTGCGGCAGCGATAACGGTAACCGCAATAGTTTTCTTATATTTAAATAAGTTACTTCCTTGACTAATAACTTCTGAAACAGGATTTAGCGTTTCAGGTATGCTACCTGAAGATTGGATTAGCGATTTGGTTGCAAGTTGAGTGAGTTCGGTAGTCGCCGAGATAATTTCCGATTTGCTGGATTCGGAGATAGCTGCTGTAGCAGCGATAACGGCTATGGTTCTTAAGGTCGCTTTCTGGGATGCACGGAGCGGTTGGATAGATTCCCGGAGAACCGGTTCGAGGATACCTTTCAGGATCCCGAGCGCTTTTTTTAGCTGGCGGCCGACCTGGACCGGATGTATCCCTAATAATCTCCCGATTTCCTCTTTATTCAATCCTTCACTATAATATAGTAAAACTATTTCCCGAAGGTCAGCAGGAAGTTTCAGGAGCGCTTCTTGCACCACTTTATTCTGGCCGGAAGTTTCGAGTTGAGCTCTCGCATCTAAAGTCTTCGTATCCGGGGTTTCGGTAGGTAAGTCTTCTATCGGAATCATCGGCAACAGTTGCGATACCCGCTGGTTTCGTCGCTGCCAATCAGTAGCTAAATTTCGGGCGATCCGGCAAATCCATGCAGGGAATAAGTTCGGGTCAGCGAGTTTCTCCAGATGCAGATATGCTCTTAAGAAAGTTTCTTGCGCCAAATCTTCCCCGGTCTCTTTTCTTCTAAACCGGGCATACCCGATCAGATATACCAGATTGAAATACCGGGTTACCAACTGATTAAATGCCTGGGTATTCCCGGCGAGTACATCGTTAACCAATTCCTGGTCATTAATGGTTTGATTGGATTCCATAAGTGTTGAAATGAGTCCTATCCGCCTCAGGCGGACTTGAGTCCTAAGTGATAGTAGTTTGGTTAGGGTTAAGTATTGAGTTAAGTAGTTGGGGAATGTAGTTGGTAACAACCCAACAACCCCCGACTAACCACTTAACTAACTCCTTTACCTTTACCAAATAACCATAACTATTTTTCGGACGTATGACTGTTTCTATTATAGTAGACGAAAAAGAAGACGGAATCCTACATCAGATAGCGAAATAATGTTAGTTTTAAAAGGGTAAACGTTTATCCTGAGCGAAGTCGAAAGGCTACATTTTCAATGAGTTTTTCTATTATCCCTTCGCCTTAGCGCGTTTAAGCAAGTTAATAACTTCAAAATAAATATCTTTAATTATTTACGATGACAATATGAAATTCAAGAATAAGCCTATTTAGTGCTGATTTGGTTTTGCATTTTTGTTTTACATTTTTCAATTCTTTTTTTAAGTTCCTTAATTCTCCAATTAAGTATATCCTGTTGACTAGCTGGTGAAATAGTAATAGCTGCCTCGCAAATAGGAAGAAGCTTCTCATATAAGGCTTTCGCTTTCGGATAATTGCCGATATTCTCATAACTTTCCCCCGCGTTCATTCCATAAACAAGTTGCCAATGTAATCCTACAATCATTCCATTGTCAAAAACAAACGTGGTTTCACGGCTATAAAGATTAGTTGCATCTTCTAAAATCGGAGCTGCTATTGCAAAATCCTTTTTTTGATAATAAATAGCGCCTAACAATCCTTTGCACGTAATGAAATAGAGATGTTCTATTGATCCAGGTAGAGCTTGAGTATGGGAATTCATTATCTTATTACACTCGGTTACCGCAACATCGTATTTCTTATCATCTACTAATTTAATAATAGGAGTAAATTTATTTTGAAATTCTTTTATGTTTAATGTTTTCGTAGAATCGATGTTTATGGTGTTAGCTACCGATAAGCATAAATTTAAAAAATAGAGAGCGGTATATATTATCCCGATAATCGACTTTTTACACTTCATAATTACCTCCTTTTATTAAATAATTTTTAACTACAAGTAATGTACAACTTTTATATGGCCTTCACAATTAAAAAGTAAAGGATTTACTATTGTTGCAACGTATAAAACCAACCGGATGTCAAGGAATTATTCTCAATTTAAATGTATATCTTTTTTATTCTTTTACCATAAATTGTTTAAGGATTCGGATAATTTCAGTATGTCCTTCTTTTTTAGCCCAGGATAACGCAGTTTGCTTGCGTTTGGTTTTCAAATCCACGGCAGCTCCTTTTGCTAAGAGCAGTTTAACGGTATCAGTTCTACCGCATCGGGCAGCCCACATTAGCGCGGTTTCGCCATAATTATTAGTTGCATTAATCTTCGCGCCGTTAACTAGCAGTGTTTGAACAACTCGATTATTCCCAAGAGCAGACGCAAACATCAATGGCGTCCAGCCCAGATAATCGCGCGAATCGATATTTGCTCCATGCTGGAGTAAGGTATTTACTGCTTCGGTACTATCAACATGAACAGCAATAAAGAGTCCTGTTTCTCCGAAAGAATTTTTGGTATTCGGATCAACGCCGGCAGTAAATAAGATTTTGGCTATAACCGGTTTTGCTAAAGCATAAGGAATAACTGAATTATAAGAATGGTCTTTTTCATACAATTTTACACTAGGGGATAATAATAATTTAATGATTTTGATTATATCAGTGTCGACGGTATTATATTGCATCAAGGCATAGGTTAACGCGGTTTCACCATTATTATCTTGCGCATGAATATCAGCTCCATGTGTTATCAGCAGGTCAACGATATCGAAATCGCCTTTACTAGCTGCTCGCATTAATGCTGTCGCACCGGAATTATCTTTCGCATTAATATTAGCACCGTATGCTAATAATAAAGGTATCGCAGCCGTATCTGCAGACATTAACGCGGTGGCGCCACTAATATTATCATGTGCGTTAACCTCTACACCTTTGGCGAGTATTTGCTTAACCGTTTTAAGGTCTTGCTGCGAAACCGCTTCCATTAAAAGAGTGAGGTGCCGATCGAATGGGATTTCGGTATCGGCAGAATATAGTTTTCCCGTAATCAATCCAATGTGCTTATTCGCCTTCTTTTTCCAATCTTTGATATCAAATCCGTTGCCATTGATATTATCAGAATAATCAGTAATAACCTTTTTATATTCTTCGATAGCTTTATTTTTTAGTCCATTATTTTGATAGAGTTCGCTGATACGATATTGCGCATCGGCTTTATTGTATAATATCCAATATCGGTCTCTCTGATCCGGAATAGAAAATTGTTTAGAAATAAGTTCTTTATAAGTTGCGATAGCTGCGGTGGTATCGCCGATGTTAGTTTGGCATTCTCCGAGTCGCAGTTTATTTCGGGTATAAAACGAGGGTAAAGCTTTAATTAACTGGCTATCCGGGAAATGATATATCGACCATTGCGAGAATACTTCTTGATATTGTTTAATCGCTGCCGGATAGTTTTCCATAGAAGAATACATCCCGGCGAGCCGAAGCTTTACCGTAAACGCTTCCAGATTAGTACTATTGTTGGCAATAATTTCAGCCGCGGTTTCTTCCGCTTTCTGATACATGGCCTTTGCCTGATCGGGATTTCCGAGCTTTTTATAAGTTTCAGCTTTCTTTGCGTATCCGACGATGCTTAACCAACGACCGGGATTTTGATCGATTAAAGACTGGGAACGATCTAGAGATGCATGCAGCATCTTCATCTCTTCTTGATGTTTAGCCGAATCGATAGATGCCTGCGATTCCGCCGGTTTCGATGGCGCCGCCGCGTTAAATCGCCGAATCTCTTCCTTAGTAGCTTGATTCAATCGTGGACCCTCTTGCCCATAACTTTGAGTGAAATTAAAACAGAGTAGACTAACAAAAGATAAATATATTATTGATTGTTTCATAATCTACTTCCTCCTTGATAAACGTAAATCAATTTAAAGAGTTATTATTGCATCGATTAAGGCCCTAACCGCCAGACATCCCCGGAACTGACAGTACCATTCGTCGGGTCGTAGGTTCCGGTAGCCGTATTCAGGTTTTGCCAATAGGGATCGGCAGGATTATATTGCGAAATATCCAAATCCATTTTCTTATCCGGGCCGATGCTCGTGATAATCCAATAGGTTTTCGTGGTATCCTGCCCCGGGCCAGCAAAATAATGGTACCTTTGTTTCTGTTTACCTGAGAAAGGATCGAATGGTAATTGGGTTAAATAGGATATCGGAGTAGTTAGAGTATGCGGAATAACCGGATTCCCTTGGTTATCATAATCCGGTGCTGGATAGGTCTTATGTTCTTTATAATAAGCTTCTAACGCGGTTGCAGCCTGATTCTGTTCGCCTTTAGCGCGAGATACCTTACTGCGATCTTGTGCAGCGAAATAACTTGGGACGAAATCGAAAATAGATAAGAATATTAAAAAAGCCAGTACAATGCAATTGATAAGCAACCCCGCAGAAGCATATTTTTTACTGGATTTCGATGATTTCCCTTTTTTTATTCTCCTTAATTCAATCAGATTAAGAATCAAGGGAATGAAAAATAAACAGCAGAACGCTATACTGATAATACTAAGAATAAATCCGGTCAAGGCGAGTCCGGAAGGTTTTTCTTCCTTATTCTGCGTTTCTATCTCGGTGGCAGGTGGTTCTATTGCAATTCCGCACTTCGGGCAAACGCTGGTTCTTTCAGGAATATCTTGATTGCATTTCGGACATTGCATAGTTCTATTCCTTTCAATAAGGTATCGAACCGTTAATAGGGATAAATATTTGAGTTGAATTATAGTATATCCTGCTACCAGACTTCAATATGATAACGGTTGCCCAGTTTAAAAGGTTTAGTCAGGTGAGTTATAAATGTAAGTAATGATGCTGATTGTGCGAGGTGAAAAGGTGACTATCATTGGAGAGATTGAATGCCACCCATAATCCAATATCTTGAAAAACATAACCTCTAGTCTATTTTGCCGGATAATATGCAAATCCTTCCCATGGCGGAAAGGAAACACCCATTAACGACTTTTTAGTTTGATTTTTAAGATCTACTAATGCGAGGTGATAATAATCGATCCCTAATTCGTAATTGTCGATTCCAAAAAAGGATAGGAGTGGATATCCGCTGAAATGCAGAAATAAATATCGCCCACTTTCATCCGAAACCGGTGGTAAAAAAGTTTCGATGATATTATGTGACCGATATATGAGTTTAGGTTTGGTTGCCTTGAAGGTAGTCGTATATGCATAAGCTATGATCGATTTTTTATCGCGATAACAGATAATTCTTTTTCCATCCGGAGCCCAGGCGGCACCGAATCCTTTACCGACATACCATTTCTTTTTACCGTCTGGTGTAATAATCCATATGGTAGAGTCAGCAGCGGTTATAGCTAAATATTTATCATCGGGAGACCAACTCGGTGGATAAGCAGCTAAAGATAGATGCGATGCGATAATTACAGGATTAATATAAGGTAACTCAATGAGACCGATATCATATAGATTATTAGAATGGGGTGTATTAATCAAAAAAGCTAAACTAGTGGTATGGTTCGAAAATGCCGGATGAGTGTACGAACCATTCTGCGGAGAATAGAGATGAGTAATGGTTTTACTGGATAGGATATCTTTAATAATAATTCCAGTATCATCGACGAATGATATGAAATTTAGTTGACGGCTTATATTGGGATACAGGAGATTGGCGCCGTTTGAAATTGCTTTTTCAATTGCAGAATAGGCTGACTTCGAATGAGAGGTATTTATTGTTAAGTCATATACTGTTTTTTTTCGTTGCGTTTCATAAAGACTATTCAATGGAATTTTCCTAATTGAATATGCATCGGAATAATAAAGATATCCTTGAGGTAAACTATTATTATCGTTACCGGTAGAACTACTATTAATGTTTAACCAAAAGAGTTGTACTATTCCAAGGATAATTAACGCTATACTGCGGATAACTCTTTTTTTCATGTATGTCTCTCCAGATATATAAATAAATTTACGATAATGATATAGCTTACTGCTGACTTTTGCAACTAAAAGATGAAATGGATATATTTATTAAGCCAACCGGTTAAATCGATTGCTTTAATAGCAATTCGGATCAGATTGGCAGGCTGCCAAACTGATTTGGTACCGGGGAAGACCTAGTGTGGGTCGAAGGCACACTAGGTCCTCTCCCTACCAGCAGGTAACCCTATGCCAAAATGGCATAGTCGGAGAATCAAGTTACTCAAGTGTGAGGAAATTTCAGCGGATAAGCGAGTTAAATAGAGATAACTTTCGTGATTTCAATATTTCGTGCTTTCGTGGTTATCCTTTTTTCAGTTTCTCTTGTAGTTCCTGAAGTTTCTGCAGGGCTTGTAAAGGGGTAAGGTTAGATAAATCAATAGATTTCAGTTCATCCATCACCGGATGGGTAACGAAATCGAAGAAAGACAGCTGAACCGAAGGGGCATCTAATCTAACTTTCCCTAGTTCAGGATGCGTCGATGCCAATTCATTTTTCGCCGTCTGGCTATATTTCTCTAAATCGATGAGCACTTCTTTCGCCCGGGTGATAACCGAAATCGGTAACCCGGCTAACCGGGCGACTGCAATCCCATAACTTTTATCGCAAGGGCCGGAAACGATTTTATGCAAGAAAATAACTTTATCCTGCCATTCCCGAACCGCAACATTATAATTCTTGATCCCGGGAAGAACCGTAGCCAATTGCGTTAGTTCATGGTAATGGGTAGCGAAGAGGGTGCGCGATTGCAGGTTATCGTGGATAAATTCCGCTACCGCCCAAGCGATTGATAAACCATCGAAAGTACTGGTACCTCTTCCGATTTCATCCAGAACTAATAGACTACGGGAAGTAGCGTTATGCAGAATATTTGCGGTTTCGTTCATCTCAACCATGAAAGTCGATTCCCCGCGCAACAGGTTATCCGCTGCTCCAACCCGGGTGAAAATCCGGTCAACCAGACCCAGTTTAGCAGATTTCGCCGGAACGAATGAGCCGATCTGTCCCATAAGCGCAATCAGTGCTACCTGCCGGATATAGGTCGATTTGCCTGCCATATTCGGTCCGGTAATCAGTAGTAATCGGTTCTCGGTGGTATCGGTATAGGTATCGTTCGGAACGAACTGCTGTTCGGATAAGAATCGTTCAATCACCGGATGCCGGCCGTCTTTGATATCAATAATCGGCTCTTCAGTTAATGCCGGTAAATTATAATCATACCGAATCGCAATCTCTGCAAAGGTGGTGATGACATCAAGGAGACCTATCGCATCCGCAGTCTGTTGAATCGGTTTAGTATACTGGATAACCTTATTCCGTAGCTCGGTGAACAGCTGATATTCCATCTCCATCATCTTCTCTTCAGCGCCGAGTATTTTCGATTCCCAATCTTTCAATTCCGGGGTCGTGAACCGTTCGCCGGTAGCGGTAGTCTGTTTCCGCTGGTAATCCGGTGGAACCAAGGATAGGTTCGGTTTGGTAACTTCGATATAATATCCGAAAACATTATTGAATCGGACTTTAAGAGATTTAATCCCGGTCCGTTCCTTCTCCTGCGCTTCAAGTTTAACAATCCAATCTTTCCCTGACCGATTGATTTGCCGCAGTTCGTCTAACGGCGCATGATATCCATCTTTAATCAATCCGCCTTCTTTAACCGATAGCGGGGGATCGTCAACAATCGCCTTGCCGATAAGGTCCCGGAGTTCGGGAATATCGTCAAGAGCTAGTTGGCTGATAATCGAGGGCGATTGAGCAACCGGATTAATTATTTCGGATTGGATCCCTGCCTCCGCAGGGATGACATCATTCCCACGAAGGGGGATTGCGGATTTAATGTCCGGAATAATATCCAATGATTTCTTGAGCGCGAGCACATCCCGGGCGTTCGCGATCCCGCAGCCGATTTTGCCGAGTAACCGTTCTAAATCGTAGATATTATCGAATAGTTCCCGAAGTTTAGCGCGCAAATTCGGATTTTGATAGAAATAGTTCACTCCCTGCTGGCGGTCGATAAGTTTATCGAGATTTAATAACGGCTGGCTGATCCAATTTCGGAGTTTGCGGCCGCCCATAGCGGTAATAGTTTCGTCTAATGCACCTAATAAAGACCCGGATTTCGCTTTCTCCCGCTGAGTCTGAAATAATTCCAGATTATGAATGGTCGCTGCATCGAGGATAAGATAATCTTCAGTGGTATACACCCGTAACGAATTCAGATGGGTTAATTCCGTTTTCTGGGTATCTTTGAGATATTCAATAATCGCACCGGCAGCACCAACCGCTAGATGCATGGTTTCGCAGCCGAACCCTTTTAAAGAAGAGGTCTGGAAATGCGCAATTAGTTTCGGATATGCGCTATCATAAGCAAATTGATAATCCTGATAGGGATATATAGTCATGCCGGATTGCTGTTTACAGACCATAGCAATCGGACTTTGCTGGGCTACCGATTCCGGAATCAGGCATTCCCGGGGTGCGATACGTTCCAATTCTGTCGCTAGTTTTAGAAAATCAGGAGTATCAGTCAGTTCGGTTACCAGAAATTCGCCGGTCGATAAATCAACAACCGCTAACCCGAGTTTTATCCCGGATTTCGGAGTTTCCGGAATCGAGGCATTTATGGCTATCAGGTAATTATTTACTTTCTCGTCTAATAGGCTGCCGTCAAGAATCGTACCCGGAGTTATTACCCGGATGATTTGCCGTTTGACTACTCCTTTAGCGAACTTCGGGTCTTCCATCTGCTCGCAAATAGCTACCTTACAACCCTGTTTAATCAATCGGGCGAGATAAGAATTCACCGCATGATGCGGTACCCCGGCTAAGGGGACGGTCTGGTTTTTCCCAACATGCTTTTTGGTAAGAGTAAGTTTTAAAAGTTTGGAGCCGAGGATAGCATCATCGCCAAACATTTCATAGAAATCACCGACCCGGAATAAGAGGATCGCGTCCGGATGCTGCGATTTCAACTGATGATACTGCCGCATTAATGGCGTGAATTGCTCCATAACTTTAAAGGCAAATTCGAATATCGAATATCGAAATCCGAAGCAAAACCAAATGCATACCACGAAAGCGCGAAAATTAGAAAGCACGAAATAAAATAATTTATTTTGCCTATGTTCGTGTTTTTATCCTTTCGTGATTTCGTGGTTATTCGGATTTATTTTTCAACATTATTATATCTTATATTTAAAGATACTTTAATCATTTCTGCGTTTATGCTAATATTTTGAATTAATATTATGTTAGAAAACAAGAAAAATCTGCTGATTATCATATTATTTACCCTGGCTTCGCGGCTGATTTTCCTGCATTGGAATGCCGGTGAGTATACCGATGGCGTCATCCAGATGACCCTGTTTACCGCCGCGAAAGAGAACTCGTTCTATCCGCCGTTATATACCTGGTTGATTTTGCTATTTAATTATTTATTCCATAATCTGGAAGTCAGCGCGAAACTGGTTTCGATGGTTGCGGGAACGCTGACGGTTATCCCGGTATACCTGATTGCTAAACGATTGTTCGATGAACGGGTAGGGATATTTGCGGCAATATTATTTGCGGTATCTCCGGAATTATGGCGATGGCAAATCCGGATTATGACCGATTCGCTATTCACTTTGCTATTCCTTAGCAGTATCTGTTTTATCCAGCAACTCCGCAACGTACCCGCTGAAGCTTCAGCGCAAGCAGGTCCGAATCAGATAAAAATCCGAAATTTATGCTTCGCATGGCTTTTTACCGGACTTGCTACTTTAACCCGATATCAGGGGATCGTGCTTATCCCTCCGCTATTAATTGCAACAGTTTGGGTGATTAAACAGAACAAGCCGGCTTTTTACCGGGTTACGGTCTACGGTCTACTGTCTACTGCTGTTATCCCTTGGTTAATCCTTATTTGGTGGATACTGGTTCGCGGATTCGGGCATTTCGGCCAATATGCTGAACGGACCAGCCAAACCTGGTGGATGAGTCTATTATCCTACTTAACCATGGCAGAAACCTTTGTACTCTATATTCCCTATGAACTCACTTATCCGATATTTTGCTTTTTCATATATGGCGTCATCCGTTTGATTATAAGAAAACAAAGTAAATCGATATCCCTGGAAACGGAAACCTATGCGCCGATTCATCGGTTTAACCAATTATTTCTCTATTTATTTATCGTTTGGTTAATCATCCATGCACCATTCGAATCTTTCCAATACCGGTATTTTATCCCGATATTCCCGTTGTTTATCATCCTAGCAGCCTATGGGATAGTTCAATTCCAGAATTCGATATGCAAACGATCCCTTGGAATTGCTGCTATAATATTCAGTCTGCTATTTTCATTAACCGCACTCTATTTCCAGCGGGATACTTTTGGCGATATAAAACGTGCTGCAATTGCGTTAAAAGAATCGCAATTACCGAAAGATACCGGAATTTACGGCAATGAAATCTACCGTCCGGGAATGAATAATCTGAAATTAGCGTTCTGGTCTGGATTACCCATCCAGCGGTATGATACCGACACCCGTGAACAATTAAAACCAGGCGATTATGTCGTCTTGCATAATGTTTATGGTAATTTGATATCTGAACAGAGCTTTTTACAAACCTTCTATGATGTGAAATTAGTATATCGAGCTGAAGCGAAAACTATTCCCTTATTACCTGATATCATGTCGTCACCGCCATTCACCAGTCATCCGGCAGGTATGGTATTCAAATATTTCCCGCAAGAGTTTATTACCGTTATTTTTAGAATCGAACAGAAACATCTCCCGAATTAAATGAAAAAAGATACTATTGCCATTATCCTACTCATTGCGTTAGTCTTAATCTTTTTTGCGAAAGTTATTATTAGCAACGAATATTTTTCCGGCTTGGATTTAGTTAACGCGTTTTATCCCTGGAAAAGTTTTTTAGTACAAAACGTCAAATCCGGTGAGTTGCCACTCTGGAATCCCTATACCTTCTGCGGGAATCCGTTTATTGCCAATTTCCAGGCGTGTATCTTCTATCCCTTAGATCTCATTTTCTATCTCACTTCCGTAGCGAATGCGTTTCGGATCAGTCTGATATTGCATATTATATTATCCGGGGTCTGGATGTATCTTCTTGCCCGATACCTGAAACTGAACCGGACTGCCAGGATCTTTGCCGCATGCGTTTTTATGTTTAATGGATTCCTATTCGTTCGGTTATCGGCCGGCCATTCGACCATGATAAATGGCTATGCCTGGATTCCATTAATCTTTTATCTGTTTCTAAAAGGTTTGGAAAATAGGAAAAAGATATTTATTGTATATCTGGCATTGGTGTTAGGTATCCAATTATTATGCGGGCATCCGCAAGTTCCTTATTATACGTTACTTTCGTTATTGATCTATCTAATCGGGTATTCGATTTACCAATGGAGAACCGCAAAGAATTTCCGGCCGATATTATCATCGTATATTTTCTATTTTGCAGCGGTAGGTATCGCCGCTGCATTAGCGGCAATCCAGATATTACCGGCTTGGCAGGTAGCGAAATTATCTGCCACCCGCGCCGAAGGAGTCCAATACGAGATGGCAGCGTTAGCTTCACTTTCCGGGAAATATCTGGTAATGTTTTTTGCTCCGATGTCGTTTGGTACTTCTTTGGACGACACTTTCTGGGGTGGGCAGGAAGGATTTATCGAAATTTCCGGGTATTTAGGCATTCTCCCGATTCTATTAATGTTCTATGCCTGGTACCGGACATATCGTACTAAGCAAACGAGATTATTTATGCTCCTATTCTTCATTTCGTTTATTCTCGCTTGCGGTAGACATACTCCGGTATACTGGCTTTTATATCAGGTACTTCCCGGATTCAAGTTGTTCCGCTGTCCCGCGCGATGGCTGATGATGGTTACCTTCACTACCGCTATATTCAGTGGAATTGGATTACATCAGTTGATTGAGCATTATACTGATAAAAAAGAGCTGAAACGCTTCTTGGTTTTTTTAGCGATAATCGCGCTCGTGCTATTAATCATTATTATGCTTCTGCTCATATTCAGAAATAATGTTATTAATGGATTATTGCATTATGAAATCAATACCCTGAAACAATATATGGGTCAGGGGATGTCGGTCGCGCAGATTGCGGCAATGATTCCTGATGATGCGATGGAAAATCGGTTCACCATGATACTGAATACTCTGTTTAAAGGGTTTGGCTTATTTCTCATATCCGGCAGTGTCTTTTATATCTTTTGGCGGAATAAAACAGTTCCGCGATATTTGCGATTGATCCCGATCATCTTAGTTCTGGGTGATTTATGGTCATTTGATGTCTGGTTTACGACTACCGATAAAGCCCCGAAATTCTATTCGAATTATTACCTCGATTCTGCAGAAACCCAATTTCTGGAATCGGATAAAAGTTATTATCGGATTTTAGCGCTAGATGAAGTATTATCCTGGATGCATACCAATGAAACCGGGCCAACCGCTGAGTTCCGGCCGAACCGGTTGATGCTAAAACAGATTTATGATACCCGGGGATATGATCCGGTAACCCTCCGCAATTATGTGGGGTATATCAATCAGATGCAGGGGAAATCCCAGCGATTGTATCAAGGGGGATTATTATATATTCATTCAATAGATAAGTGTAATTGGGAGATGCTTTCCCGGCTGAATGTGAAATATATTATCTCGGTGAACGAGCAAGTAAACCCGAATTTAGAACTGGTGTTTCAGGATCATTTAAAAATATATCAGAATAAAACTGCGGTGCCTCGGGCATATTTCATTTCCGGGAAAGAGAATGAAAGCCTGATAGAGAATAAACCTCCCGATGCCGGTTCCGGTTCCAACCAAGTGGCGATTGTAAAATATACCGCAAATCAGATTAGAGTTAATGTCAGTACTGATACGAGTGGATATTTGGTATTGAGTGAAGTCGATTATCCCGGATGGCAAGTAACTGTTGATAGACAGAAGCAAACAATACTAACGTATCGCGATATCTTCCGGTCAGTATATTTAACTCCGGGAGAACATCAGGTAGCATTTATGTATGCCCCGCAAGATTTCCGGTGGGGAATGATGATATCGCTTATCAGTATATTCGGATGCCTGGGTATGCTACTCACCCAATTGATGGTTCGAAAGATGAAGCTGCATAATAAAAAAGGGTAAAGTGACTGAAAATTTCACTTTACCCTATGTTTGCCTATATCCTAAATATTCACCTTAATTATCCTATTCAAACAACTCACCCAATCGCTGCGATCGTGGAACTACCAGTTCGATATTCTCAGTAGCTAACGTTGTCGAGGTCGGAGTAATAGTAATGAGCGCCGTGGTTCCGGTATCACCATCAGAGTCGGTAGCAGTAATGGTTAGACTCCCATAAATCGCTCCCGTTTCTGCGGTAAAGGTTACCGTCGGTCCAGTAGCAGAACTTAATTGGCCTAACCCGGTGGTGCTCATGGTCCAGGTGATCGTACCAACCGCAACAGTTGTATCAGCTGAAACTTCAACAGATCCACCCGGATTAATCGGTATCGGAGCTGCCGGAGTTACCGGAATAGTTGAGGTATATACTTTCATCCGCCAGTTGCCGTAATCGCTTACGACCAGGAATCGTTTCCCAGCAGAGGTAACTACCACTGCATCCGATGGGAAATTAAAATGGGTATCATCATTACCCATTTCATCCGGAGTGCCGAGAACTTGGATTACTGCACCGGTAGTGGCATTGATAATCTGCATGGTATGCCCGATACCACTTAAGCTGGTGGTTTCACTACCCCCGGAATAGATGATCGTATTCTTAACATTATCATAAGCGATTCCTAACCCGGAAGCGTTCTGATCAACGTTATCAGCTATAGTATCACAAGCATAAACCAGAATTCCTGTGGTATCATCTTCGATTGCCCGACCGGAAACGTTATTAAATCGAAGAATATCCCGGCTTCGGGTTACCCAAAGGTTATATACCGAATCAGTTCCAGCAATCGGCTGAATTACGATATCTCTTGGGTAGGTACCCGGTTTCAGTTGATTCCATGGGGTTACACCGGTGATCGATTGGTCGAGCATATTCCGCGCTCGGATTTTGCCGTTGACCAGGTCACCATGAAATAAATGGCGTCCTTTCGGATTGGTTACATCATGATCTACCGCTAAACCGGTCGGTCGTCCGCTCGATGGGTTTAATACCGTAGTAACTTCCGCCAACGATGAATTCCAGATTTTATAATAACTCGAACCGGCGGCTCCGGTTTCGACTGCGCCATAGATATTTCCATCAGCATCGACATCGATTCCTAATCCACCGCGATATTGCGGCATCGCCATGGTTGAAGTATCGAACGCTAGAAATGTCGGGCTACCATAAAGCCAGTCGCTGATTTTAAAGAAATTGATTGGGGTCGCTGCCGCGCTGCTATTGAATCCGGAAACATAGAGATTACTATTTGCATCGGCTGCTAACCAAAGGTAACTGATACCTGGAGATATAGTAGTATCAACATAAAAGGTCTTATATAAGGTCCATTTACTGGCATATGATATCGATACCATTAATACCATTATTGAAACCAAAATAATTATCTTTTTTAACATAGGTTATCCCTCCTTTCTCTCAAAATATTCATTTTATGCACACGTTAACTGTCCTAATAGTTTAACACCGCAAACCGGATTATGTCAACTAATTTAATTGGATATATTTTAATGCGGATTGGAGTTCTGATGCGAAATTCATCCAGCGGCATTCGATCGATATCCGGCTGGTATATCCGATGCGATTGAGCATGGTGAAAAGCGGGGTATAATCATAGGTTTTTTTGGTTCCCGGAGGATGGCGGTCGCCCGGTTCGGAGATATGAAAATGAGCCAATTGGGTTTTGGCTTGGAGCAGATTCTCAATCGGTTCATGCTCTTG
>JBHGBB010000045.1:0-20712 GCA_041946755.1 bacterium
ATGGAACTAACCGCTAAATATGGGCAATATTATCCTACCGGTAGTTGGAAATATACGGTCCATCATAAAAATATTGAATTGATACTCAACCCGGATTTAACTAATGCGTTTGTTCCCGACCCGATTCCTGACGGAACGAATCTGGTAGTATCGGAAAGCACTAAGAAGGTTCCAAAAGGCGACTATATTTGGAAAAACGGTAAACCTTGTGACAAACAAGGCACTCCGCTGGATTTTAGCGAATAACCTTATTCCCCTATTATAAAAAGGGAGTATGTATATGCGTTATGTAAGTATTCTAGTTGTCGGTATTTTTTCTTTATTCTTCCTGGCTATCGATTGTGTGTATGGTGAATACCAATGCACTTCAGCATTTTGTTTTTTCACCATGTCGACCGATACGCATACAACGGCTCTAGATACCGCAGCATTGGCGTTACTCGATAACTATGCAAAGAACCAGGATACTCTGGCATCATATATTGTGAACTATGAAGAAGATATCGAAATCGAGCGGTTTGGTACCGCCGGGCCGAATAAAGGATTTCATGATAAACAGGCACGACATGAGAAATCCGAATGCCGGTATGATGGGAAACGATACTGTATCCGGCAGCTACAATGGGGAAGTTTGATTAATGTTCCTAAAGAACAGCCGATGTATTATAGTATCCTATACGACGGTAAACTATATGTTCAATCGAATAGTGCTATAGTAAAAGGCGTCAAGAAACAACCGTCGTGTATAAATCCGCATCCAAACCAAGCACTGCAGCAAATGGTACAGTTTCTTAATACCGGCCTACTCATGGGATATATGGAAGGAGACTCGGATCAACGAATAGACACGATTTTACGGCAGGCGAAATCTCTTAAACTCCGGCAGAAACAGGAACTAATTAACGGGTCGCCTTGTTACGTGATTGAAGGGATTACCCGGAAAGGGAAATATACCATATGGTTTGATCCGGAGCATGGATATAATTTAGCCCGGGTGGTTATAGAACGTAGAGAAGGCGATTTCTATTTGCCAGATCGACCTTCGTTGGAAAAAGGAGACCGGCTGGATTTTATCTTGCAGGATATCCGGTTCGAGAGAATCGCTAATCGCTGGGTTCCAATGGAAGTAACCGCAAAACAACATTGGGAATCGCTTATCGGAAAATCAAACAAAACTTACCACCACAAACGAACCCAAATCAATCTCAATCCGGACTTTACCAATGCGTTTATTCCGAATGATATTCCCGACGGCAATACCATATGGGTAGTAAATAGTACGGCTCATGTTCCTGCCGGGAGTAATTATACTTGGAAGAATGGGAAACCCTGCGATAAGCAAGGCACTCCGCTGGATTTTAGTGAATAATCAATCAAAAAAAGAGAGATAAAAATGCGACTTAAACTTAATCTGGCTAGTTCGATTATTACACTAACATTTATATTTGCGGCATGCGGTAGTGCCCAAAACGCGGCTTCTACCGCTCCTATCCGGGATACTACCGCCTTGCTTCTTCTCGATAAATATGCCGAAACCCAAGATAAGCTTTTATCCTATATTGTGAAATATGAGCAGACCATGGAACAGGATTATAGCGGTCAGATAGTAAAACAATATGAACTCGGCGAATGCCGGTTTGATGGGACCCGATGTAACTTTCGGCAAACGCAATGGGGGAATATTAGCAGGTCGAAAGGCGATATTATTCCTAAAGAGAAAGCCTGGTATTCAAGTTGGCTCTATGATGGCAAACTATCGATTAAAGCGGGAACTACCGTAGTCAATGGGGTCAGGAAACTCCAGACGCTTATCGTGCCAAAACCCGCGAAAAACACTGGTCGAGATATGGTAACTTTTTTATCAACCGGTTTGTTTATGGGGTATTTGGAAGAAGGTGATAATGAAGAGCGGGTAGATGTTACCTTACGAAAAGCACAATCGCTAACATTGCACGAGAAGCCGGAATTGATTAACGGCTCTTTATGTCTGGTGATTGAAGGAGTCACTTCGAAAGGGAAATATACATTATGGCTCGATCCAAACCATGGATATAATATTGCCAAGTCGGTTATCGACCGCGGCCCCGGTAATGCTTACCGAGCTAATCAATCGCCATTACGTGCCGGGTATCGGATAACCACTTCGATTCATGATGTCCGGTTTGAGCAGATTAATGGAATCTGGGTTCCGATGGAACTGACGATGAATTACAATCAGACGCACGAGGTACCGAAAGGATACTGGAAATACCAAATCCATTTTAAACGGATGACAATAACCTTCAATCCTGATTTTACTAGTGCTTTTATTCCAGACGATATTCCGAACGGTTGCACATTGTTGGTGCAAAACAATACCGCTCATGTTCTAATGGGTGGTAATTATACCTGGAAAAACGGGAAACCATGCGATAAAAAAGGTAATCTACTGGATTTTAGCGAATAGATTAACTGATGGGAGAAGAAGATACCATGAGAAGACGGTGCAACTATAAACACATTTTTCTGATATGTTTTTTTCTAGGAATAACTATAATAATCTCGCAAGGATATGGTAAAGAACTGATATGCGATCGGGATGCGCAAAAAACCTACGACCGGATATGCAAGTATATTCATGATATTCGAGTTGGTAGAGATACCGCCGCGCAATTAGTTAAAATCGAATTAGCGCTCGATGCTTACGCGCAGAAATATCCCGGGATTCAAAATAATGTCGTATTAGCATACGTAACTGCCGGGATGCTTGAACCCTATGACCTCGACCGCGCAAAAAGAATGTACCAACAAGTTATAGATTCCAAAGATTATCAATATGCTTTCCCAGCAGAATCTACCTTGAAGCAATTAGAATGGATTGGAAAACCGGTCTCAATCCAATTTACTGCGATTGATGGGAAACAAGTGGATATCTCTCAAATGAAAGGGAAAATTATATTGATCGATTTCTGGGCTACCTGGTGCCATCCCTGTGTCCGGGAAATACCGAATATCGTTAAACTCTATAAGAAATATCATAAGAAGGGATTGGAAATTATTGGTATCGACTTCGATGAAGATAAAGAGTTACTTACCCAGATGATTGAAAAAAAGCAGATACCTTGGCCCCAATATTTTGATGGAAAGCAATGGGGAAACAAATTCGGCCAGGAATTTGGAATTACCGCGCTGCCTACTATGTGGCTAATCGATAAGACCGGGAATGTCGTTGATGTCCATACCAATGCTGGATTGGAAGATAAAATCAGGGATTGGTTATCAAAATGAAAGTAATCGGTAATGGGGGGATTATTCACAAATCTATTCAGGCGGTAATATTGCTAATTTCCGCGACCGAAGTAGGAATAATCCAATTATTATGAATCCGGTATAAATCACTGCGATGATTTGCATATCGAGCAGAGTTATTTCCGGCATTCCGCCGGTACCACTCCAATTTAATAAATCTTTTGAAATCAACCCGATAAAATCAATTAAACTATGCAAGATAATTACTATCCAGATGGTACCGGTGCGGATTCTTAATGCTCCGAATAGAACTCCAAGACTAAGCGCTACATAGAGTTGAATGTAAATATAGTTCAGCGGAAATCCTGCCATCAAATTGGTGATATGCATCAGCGAAAATAAAAATGAAGATACCAATACCGATATGATAGCGCCATACCTTTTGAGCGAATGGAGGATTATACCGCGAAATAAACTTTCTTCACTAAACCCGATAAAAACAGATAACCACAGTGAACAGAAAAGAAAAATCGGTTGATTTAATTTCGGACCGATTAATAGTACAAAGAGAATGGTCGGTAGGATTAACGGCGCTAATACCCAATTAAGATATAAACATCGCCATTGTGCTGGTTTAGTAAATCCCGCTTCTTTCCACCATCCCAGTAATAGTAAAAGAATGGCGACGATGATTCCTTGAATCGTCAATGCTACCGGATGAAGAATATATTTAGGAATAGTTGGCGCCAATGCGATGCGCAGTATCCGGAATGGGAATAAAATACCCATAAGTGCTGGAACCAAGAGGATACTAAAGGTTATCGGATAATGGTCGGCAATATCGCGTAAGAATCGTTTTTTCGGAAGAACGATAGTATTATCTACAGAAGGCATCTGCATCATCGAATTCCAGTTTATTCAATTAGTATTCTTCAATGAGTTCAGCCTCGGTGGTACCGAACCGTATTTTCAAGGCGATATCTTTTTGGAATGCTGGAATAGTAAGTGATAACTTCCCGCCGGAAGTGGTTTGGATTATCTGACTGATTATCTCACCGGTATAAGTATTATACCAGATAACCGTATAGGTTCCATCTTGTAGATTATTAATCAGTAAATTCGTACCAGTAATCGTTCCATTACCCAGGGCATAATCCGGCTGATATGCCCGGTCATGGAGCCAGAAATATGCCCGGGTAGCGGTAGCTAAACCATATCCTTCCACTGCCGGTAATCCAATCCCGGTAAACTGATAATATGGCACCGTAAACCAATCCATACCGCTGTTATATACTTTGACCAGATGCGTGCCCGCTGATAAAGAAACGGTAACCAATCCGGTAGTGTTCACCTGTTGTGTATAAACCGGGGTAGTGGTATTATCGACATAAATTACTAACGTTGAAACGCTATATGGTGAAAAATCACTGATATATACCCCAAATTTTCCGGCAAGCTGGGTGGTGATGTGGAATATCGCCTGGCGTCCCATTGACCGATGATAATATCCTTGTATATACGAAGCGAGTTTTTCAATTCCGGGAATGGTACCATCGGATTGAATATAAAACTCTGACTGCTGCGATGAATCCCAGCCTAATCCGGGATATGCTTTTAATCCGGTTGTATCCTGGGTACCGCTGGAAATCGAAAAAGTCGCATATCGAAGATTATATCCGGCAAAATTCTCATTATCCAGATAGGTTGCTAATCCGGAAAAATGGTAATAAAGATTATATTTTTCGATTGGGTCATCCCACCACCAAGAACCGGCGACCGACTCTGATAATGCTCCGGCCCAAATTTCGTTATGTAGATAGATTCCCGTAGTATCTTGCGCCTCTCCGCTTCCATACGTTCCCATCCCGCATTCGGCAAACCAGACCGGTTTTTGATATAACGCTCGTAGCGTCGTGGTATCACTATGAATTTTCTGTTCCCGGCCATCGCCATAATAATGGACTTGGACTATATCTAATTCTGGTTTTAGCCAGAAATATTGAAATCCATTGTCTTGAGAGCTGGTGGTTATCAGATGTTGGAAAGGATCAATCTGCCGGATATACTGCGCCATCTCCTGATGCCAATTAGCTACATTTATCTGCTGAATAGTACTGGCACTAAAATTATCGGTATACTGCACTTCATTCCATAATTCCCAGGCAATGAGGTTAGTATTATATCCCCATCGGGCAACGATATACCGCAATTGTTTCTGATACAAATTCTTGGCTGTGGAGTTGGTAAAGAAATCCGCTGGAGAACTTAAGAATCCTTGATTGGTGGTATTATATGGATTTTCGTCCCATTGCGCATTAACGCTCGAACTGAACATTCCGTGATGTAATAACGTTAGTTGGACATAAATTCCTTTCTGTTGTGCCAGGTTTAATGCATAATCTAATCGCCAAGCAGGAATCTGGGCATATCTCCCTAATCCCGGATATACTCCACTCCAATGGGTTGATGACCATTCCAGCGTTAATCGCTGGAAACTTGCCATCCATAATCGGGTCCAGTTTTCCTGATAGAGCGCCATTTTCGAATAATAATTATTGAAAAATCGGGTGCCACTATGGTCGTCCCACCCGACATCATGCCCGACCGGCAGATAAGTTTTCCCTTTATCAAATTGGAGATATTTCTGGCTATTTAGATTCCGACGTAGGAACCCTTGGTTATCCGACCGCTTGCAGAAGAAGGTATAGGTTCCTGAAGTAGAAACACCTTGCGCATCCGCTACTCGAATAAAATAGGTATAACTTCCATATTGTTGCGGTGCGAATCGTGCCATCCAGGTAGGAGACCCTACCGGTGTATAATTCTCAAACGACCCGGTTATCGCAGTATATCCTTGATACCAAAACGCTGGTATAACTTGAAAGGTGGTTGAGCCTGTCGGTGTAAAGTAAATCGTTATATCCGCTTCATCCGGATTATAGGGATTGGTATAGGTTGTAGTTACCGTAAACCGAATTTCGAACTTATCATATTGACCGATTGAGGTAGTGTTTGGAGTGACATTACTTACCTGCGTCTTGCAATATGAAGTGTTTCCGCTTAAAAACAAGATGAGGCCTGATAGAAAGATAATTATCGCTATAGTTCGATATTGGGCTCGCATAGGAGTTAGCTACTTTCTCTCTTGGTTGCAGGTTCGGAATGAACCGTAACTTGCGCTATTTCAGGAAAAGTCTCTTTAATAACCTTTTCGATATTAGTTGCAATCTCATGAACTTCCGTCAACAATAATTCCGGCTTTAAGACGCAATGTAAGGAAACATGAAATTTCCCTTCGATAACTTGAATGGTTACCTCATGACAATCCAGCACTCCGGTAACCGAGCTGGTAGTTTGTTTGATTTTACCTACCAATGGTTTGATTTTCCCGGTAATATCTCTTGCGTGTATGGTCTGTGCATTTAAGGTTTCAAGATGTGTCGTAACTTTTGTAATATTCGGGATTTCTAGTTTGATTTTATCTTCCAAGATACTGGCGATATCATGTGCTTTCTCGAAATTGGTTTCCGCTGCCAATTCCAAATGCAAATTTACCGATAATTTCTGCCCGATTTCGCTGATTTGGATATTATGTACGGTTAATGATAAGGTATTGGCAATCAACCGGATTTTATCGACGGTCTGTTCCTGGCTGGTAGGCTGTGGGTCTGCATGAATGATAATATCCGAATTGGGTATGATCTCTGCCAGTTTATGTTCCACCGTTTCAACGACCGTATGCGCTTGTTCAAACGGTATGGTTCGTCCGATAGCGATTCGCATATCGATAAAGGTCTGTGCCCCGGCTTTCCGTACCCGTAAATCGCTAAATGATACTACCCCGGGAACACCGCGAATCGTTTCTTCTATCTTGAGCATTGTTGATTCGCTCGGAGCAGTATCGAGGAGAATATCGACGGTACGTTTCCCCAATTGGAAACTAACGATTAATACCCAAATCGCAACGAATAACGCAGCAATCGGGTCAGCCCAATGCAGATCAAACGCGAACACAAATAATAATCCAACGATAACGACCAATGTACTCCAGATATCGCTCATAAAATGCAGCGCATCCGCTTCTAGTGCCTGGCTATGATATTTTTTCGCTGCCCGAGATAATGCGATGGCCCGCGATATGGTTATCCCCAACGATAAGAGCATCGTTCCTAATGCTACCCAGCCGATATCGATTTGCGATGGTTTAATCAATCGCTTAATCGCTTCGGAGATAATCCAGAAACAGGTAATCAGTAGAAAAATGGTTTCGATTAATGCGGAGAAACTCTCGATTTTATGATGACCATAAAGATGTTTGCGGTCCGCCGGTTTATCCGATATTCTGACTGCAAAATAGGTGATTATGGCAGCACCAAGGTCGAGTGCCGAATGTGCCGCTTCAGAAATAATCCCTAAGCTGCCGGTAAAAATGCCGACAATCAATTTAAGTATGGTTAGAAAACCGGCTGCCCAAACCGAGCTTTGAGCCACCGCGATTTTCTCTTGTGTATTTGCGGCCGATAAAATATGATTATGATTATGTTCGTTCATATTCTAGTAAGAATAAAAAAGGGGTTGATATCAAATATCAACCCCTTGATGAATGCAACCTCTGGTTTATTCTTCTTCTTCTTCAGTTGCAGCTTCCGGTTTTCGCGCTGCAATAATTTTCTGGCTGACATCAGGCGGCGCTTCTTGATAATGAGAAAACTTCATGGTATAACTGCCTCGACCGCGAGCGATAGACCGTAGATCGATGGCATATCGCGACATTTCCGCTAACGGTACCGTGGCTTTAATCACCTGTTTTCCATCTTTCGAGTCGACACCCATAATCTGTCCGCGTTTGGAATTGATATCACCGATAATATCGCCCATATATTGGTCGGGTACGGTTACTTCCACCACCACTATCGGTTCGAGAATAATCGGTCTCGCTGTTTCCATAGCTTTTTTGAATCCCATTGATGCAGCGATTTTAAATGCCATATCGGAAGAATCGACATCGTGATACGAACCGTCATAGAGAGTAATTTTTAGATCGGTTACCGGTGATCCGGATAGAATTCCTTTTTGAATCGCATCCTGCAATCCTTTTTCAACGCTCGGAATATATTTCGAGGGAACAGAACCACCGAAAATTTCATTGGCGAATTCATACCCTTTGCCACGAGGCAACGGTTCTAGTCGAAGCCAGACATCTCCATATTGACCACGACCACCGGATTGCCGTTTAAATTTCCCTTGTTTTTCGGCTTTCGCCCGGATCGTTTCCCGATACGCTATTTTGGGTACCGATAGTACCGCTTCAACGCCGAATTTCCCTTTCATCCGGTCGAGAACGATATTCAAATGCAAATCGCCCATACCGGAAACGATGGTTTGCCGGGTTTCCATATCTCGGCGGATAGATAAAGTCTGATCTTCTTCAGTTAATCGATGTAAGGCATTACTAATTTTATCTTCATCACCCTGAGTTTTCGCTTCAATGGCCATCATAATCACCGGTTCCGGGAATTTGGTTGGTTCGAGAACGATCGGATTCGCCCGGTCGGCAAAAGTATCCGAGGTGGTGGTGACTGCTAGTTTTACACAAGCGACAATATCTCCGGCAACAGCTTTGTTTACCGAAGCATGCTGTTTCCCCATCACCCAAATTAAATTGGCGATTTTCTCATCTTTCCCTTTATTAACATTATAAACAATCGAATCCGATTTCAGTGTCCCGGAATATACTCGGATCAAACTTAACCGACCGGCAAATGGGTCGGCGATGGTTTTATAGACAAAGGCACATAAGGGCGATTCCGGATTACATGGCCGGTCTTCTTCCTGTTTTTTATCCGGATTGGTTCCTTTTACCGGCGGCATCACCGTTGGAGATGGCAGATAATCAACGATAAAATCAAATGCCGCTGACATCCCGATAAGCTGTAACGCTGATCCGCATAATACCGGAATAAACTTTTTCTCTCTGATTCCGGCTAATAATCCCTTTTGGATTTCTTCCGGAGTTAAGGCTTGACCGTCAAGATATTTCATGGTTAACTCGTCATCACCTTCTGCTGCCGCTTCAACCAATTTCTCTTTATATTTTTCCGCTTCTCCAAGTAATTCTGCCGGAATATCGACTTCTTTAGTCTTTCCATTATCCAGCACTTCCGCTTTCATTTTCAGAAGGTTGACGATACCTTTGAACGACTGCTCTTTCCCAATCGGCAGCATTACCGGCACCGCATTTACTTTGAATGTTTCTACAATCGATTTAAGAGACGCTTCGAAATCCGCCCGTTCCCGGTCCATTTTATTGATAAACGCTACTCGCGGAATCCCATATTCTTCTGCATAGACCCAGATTTTTTCGGTTTCAACTTCTACTCCTGAAGAAGCATTGATGACAATAAATGCCGTATCTGCAACCCGCATACTGCCTTTCACTTCGCCGATAAAATCCGCATAACCGGGGGTATCGATAATATTAACTTTGGTTTTTTTCCAATCACAGGGTACTAAGGAAGCGTTGATGGTTATTTTCCGTTTGATTTCATCGGGATCGAAGTCGGTAGTGGTGGTTCCGTCATCAACCTTACCGAGGCGGGTGATGGCGCCGGAAGTGAACAGCATCGCTTCGGTAAACGAGGTTTTTCCGGTGCCGTTATGTCCTACTATAGCGATATTTCGAATCTGGTCGGTAGTATATTCTTTAACATTCACAATTCTAACTCCTTTATTAAATTCGGAAGTCAGAAATTAAAGGTCAGACGTCAGTAGTCAGATGCCAGATACCTTCTGACTTCTAACTTCTGACTTCTAGCTTCTGAGCTTTAGCGTTTCAGGTGGCGGCGTTCCCAATTAATCCATTCCAAAACAATCGGGCTGGCAACATAAATCGATGAGAAAGTTCCGGAGACAATTCCGATAATCATGGTAAATGCGAAATCATGGATAACGCTTCCGCCGAAGAAGAATAGACAGATCACCACGATAAACACGGTTAATACCGTTAAAATCGTTCGGCTTAATGTCTGATTAGTACTGAGATTGATGATTTCGGCAAAAGTAAGTTTCCGATGCAATCGTAAATCTTCCCGGATTCGGTCATAAATGATAATGGTATCATTAATCGAATACCCCATAATGGTTAGAATCGCAGCTATTACCACCAGTGAGATTTCTTTATGGAATAACGATAGCATCCCGATGGTAATGAAAACATCATGAAGTAATGCAAAAATTCCAGCGACCGCATATTTGAACTGGAACCGCCATGCCATATATACGATCATTCCAAGAGAAGCCCAAACTACTGCTAAAGTCGCCAACTTGACAAAATCACTGGCGACACTCGCACCAACTGTTTCCCGGCGTAATACCTCAAATTTCTGATCCGGAAAACTCGATTTTAAGACGTCAACTATCTGGGTTCCGGTTTGTTCACTGGCTTTTTCGGCAGACCCTGCCCGGATGATATAATCCAGCCCGGTAAACTCAACCTGTTGGATGGTGCTTTCTCCCAACTGGACTTTAGCTAATGCTGCTCGAATTGCATCAGTTGTCACTGGTTGCGCAAACTTTACTTCCACCAGAGATCCACCGCCGAAATCGATGCTCCATTTTAATCCCCAGATGGATAAGGAGATGATGCCGATAAGAATAAAAATCCCGGTTATACAATAGGCATAATACCGTTTTCCGATAAAATCGATATTGGTTTGCTTAATAAATTGTAGCATTGGTTCCTCCGCAAAATTAGATACTTAGTTTCGTAAAACTGCGACGTAAGGTTAACCAGTCGAACAGAACCCGGGTTACCATAATCGCAGTAAACATACTGATTATAAGACCAAGACTTAAGGTGATTGCAAAACCGCGAACTGGACCGGTTCCAAACTGGAATAACATAACCGCGGCAATAATCGTAGTAACATTCGAATCCAGAATTGCGCTAAACGCTCGGTTATATCCGGCTTCAATCGCCGACCGGACAGTTTTCCCGGCGCGCAATTCTTCTCTAATCCGTTCGAAAATCAGCACGTTTGCATCGACTGCCATACCGATGGTTAATACGATCCCAGCAATACCGGGAACCGTTAACACCGCATTCAATGCGCCTAACGCGGCTACGAGTACGACTAAATTTAAAGTTAATGCAACGTTCGCTATCATCCCAGACCCGCGATAATATATCAACATAAATAACGCTACTAAGATACCACCTAAAATCGCGGAAAAGATCCCTTTATTAATCGAATCTAATCCTAAACTCGGACCGATTAATCGGCTCTCTTCGACTACTAACGGTGCCGGTAATGCGCCTGCTTTTAAGACGATCGATAAATCTTTGGCTTCTTCCATAGTAAACCGGCCTTCAATCATGGCATCGCCACCAGCAATCTTTTCCCGGATTTCCGGCGCACTTTTTACTTCGCCATCAAGCACAATCGCTAATCGTTTCTTAACATTCGCTGCGGTAACCCGCTCAAAAATCAGGGCGCCGTTCTTATCGAATCGCATCGCCACATACGGCGCGCCCATCTTCATACTATTAAATTTAACGGATGCACCCGAAATATGTTCTCCGGTTAACTCCGCTTTACTTCGCAATAAAACCGGTTCATTAGTTATCTGGCCTTCTTTGGTTTCCCGAAGGTATTTTAATTCATATCCTTCCGGAATAATCGCTCCAGGCTTCAATTGGTTGGTAGTCGGATCGATAATCTGGTTAACTAGTTCCGGGTCGGCAACAATTTTAAATTCGAGGAATGCTTGTTTTTGGATGAGCTGAGATGCGCGTACTGGATCTTCTTCTCCTGGAAGCTGAACCACAATCCGATCCGTACCTTGATAAGCAACATTCGTTTCCGATAACCCGAGTTGATTTACCCGGTTCTCGATAACTTTCCGCGCCCGGTCCATAATATCGTTACTTCGTTCCCGGATAAATGAGGTGTCTACTTTTAACGCTATTTGGTTCTCTTTCATCGGAACCGCGCTATCTTCTTTAAGATACTGCGCTTTCGCGAGAATATCTTTCACCGACTGTTGCATTGTTTTATTCGCATATTGGATATAATTGGTTACGGTTCCGCCGCCGTAAACCGCTTTTGCATCAAGTCGGGCGTTTGCAAAATCAAGATTTATCTGATCGATTTCTTTGATTACTTCCATTTCCTGGACTTTATCCATATCGATTTTCAAGAGCATATGGACGCCGCCCTGCAAATCCAATCCCAGTTTAAGTTTATGTTTATTCAGGAAGTCATATTCGGATTTGCTGAGTTTCGTTTGCGCGGATTTTGGTAAAGAATACCAGCGAATAGTAGGATAGATAAACCAAGCTGCGGCTGCAATTACTGCTAGGATGAGAATAAGTTTCCATTTTTCGGTGCGTCCCATAATTTCTCCTCAAAAAAAATACGATTCAAACCGATTCTTTAACATACGGTAAACTGATTCTCCGGATTGAACCGTGGTTATGAATACAGAATAAATATTATACTGGATTTATACCCATTCTGTCAAAAAAAAGTCGGAATTACACTTTACAAGGTTATAATTCAAAAATAACAGTTCAAGGATTTATGCTATACAATATACATTCTTCAAGCTTAGTTGATATAATAGTCTCGGTTAACTCTATATTTTACAGTATTATATATCATAGCGATTAATTCAGACTGGGCTTGATTCGATAGCTTTCATAACCACTAATATTAAAAATCACCCTAAGGGCACAGTAGTGGTTATTCTCTATATAATTATGTAATTACGGAAATTTAACTTTTATATTACTTAGTTAAATCTCCAGATACTAAACTCAGTCTTTCGGCAACTTGACATCTATTTTTATTCCTATTATAATAATATCGGCTTAAAATCAAAAGCTAGCTGCCATTCCTATTTATCGATAAGCAGTTAAGGGTGTCTGGTCGCAGGTTACCAGATAGGTGTCGTTCGGATGGTCGGGCCGCCATCCAATATATATCTAATTCCATTGATTATTCGGTGGATAAATTTAGGGTGTATAATGGATGCGATACTTGTTCGCCCGATATTAATGCGGGCAACCGACAATTCCTTACTATCGATTCTTTCCTGTCTTCTTTCACTTGACCACCAATTAATTCCAGCGGTTATCGCAAGATTTGCATCCGGTAAAAAGCATCTGAATCAAAACAGTACCATCTAATCGCAATTCCATATTGCAAAGGAGGGATATTTATGGGATTTTGGTCCAAAGTATTTTCGCAAAAAGGGACGGCTAACCCGAAGGATGCCAAATCGGCTAATAAACAGGCGATTAAGCTTCTGAATAAAGGGAAGTTTGACGATGCGATTACCGCTTGCACTCAAGCGATTGAACTTGATTCGACATATACTGATGCCTATAACAATCGGGGATTGGCGTATGCCCAAAAGAGAGAGTTTGATCGCGCCATAGCTGATTTTGATAAAGCGCTGGAAATCAATCCACGATTAGGTGAAACTTATTTTAATAAAGCACTCACTTGTGAAAAAGCCGGCCGGATTCCTGAAGCGATTGACGGGTATAAAAAAGCAATTGAGTTTGGTGGGAAACAGAATCCGTTTATTCTTGACCGGGCAAAAAAGCATATTGCCGACTTACAAAAAGATCATTAAAAATGAAGGTCACTGGAATACAGTCTAAAGGAACGATACCTTTATTATCTTGGTGAGTCTTTGGCTGGTCTTATTCAGAAAAGACGCTTAAAATACAATAATACCTTCATCCTTATTTAATATTATGGCATAAATTAGTATTTTTACCGGAACGCTATATGCTCAATTTATCTTGTGTTTATCTTCGTAGCTATCGTTGCGAAACTACGGAGTTATGACGAGGGATATCGGATATCCCTCGTCAAAAGCCAAGTCTCAGATCAGATTTGCAGCCTGCCAATTTGATCCAGAATATCGATTCCGGCAAATTTCGCCCTAGAAATAACCCTCCGCATTATACTGAATTATTCCCATACCGTTATTTCGCACCAATAACCATTATGTACTATAATTAATCAAGACTATTTCCTATCTAACTTATATAAAAGGAACGATATGAAACATACCTTCTACCATGCGGTGCTTATACCGCTGCTCTTAGCCGCAACGCCTATATTTCAACATCAATCGGCGGTGTTCAATCCATTTTTAGACTTTCGGGCATATAAAACCCAACCGACCAAATTCGAGATTGCGAAAAAGAAGGGGTTCGAAGGCCGAGTCATGTGGATGGATGCCACTGCCAACCTGGAAAACCTCAATTCCCGGGAAAAGGTTATCCGTATCCTGGATAAATGTACTACTGCTAATCTGAATACCATTGTAGTTGATGTTAAACCATTATGCGGTCAGGTGTTATACCGGAGCAAAATCGCGCCCCGGTTCACCGAATGGAAAGGAAAACCATATCCTGCTGATTATGATTTATTACAGGTTATGCTCGAAGAAGGGCATAACCGCGGTTTAAAAATTCATGCCGGGCTGAACATTTTCGGGGAAGGACATAAAGTATTCAAGGTCGGTCCAGTGTATGATAATCTCTCTTCATGGCAGAGTATTGTTTATACCACTCAAGGATTAATTCCGATAACCCAGAATGCTGCTGGGATTGCCGGGATGGTTATTCCCAGCCATCCGAAAGTACAGGAATATGAATTATCGATAATTCAAGAAATCCTACAGCATTATCCGATCGATGGATTAACGCTTGACCGGGTACGATATAATGGACTAAATGCTGATTTCTCTGATATTTCCAGAAAGCAATTCGAAAAATATTTAGGGAAAAAGCTTATAAATTGGCCGCAAGATATTTATACCTTAAATGCGGATTCTACCCGGACTCCTGGAAAATATTATCGGGAATGGATTGTTTGGCGGGCAAAGGTTATCCAAGACTTTTTCAAACAAGTCCGACGACTGATTAAACAAACCAATCCGCAAGTAAAACTCGGGACTTATGCCGGATCCTGGTATCCGAGTTATTATGAAGTCGGGGCGAACTGGGCAAACCCGGTATATCTCCCGAATCCCAGCTGGGCGAAAGAATGGTATACTTCACCATACCGAAAAACCGGATATGCCCGAATCCTGGATTATTTCTGTCCCGGGTGCTATTTTAAAGAGATTACTATCGCGGAATTAAAAACTAAACTCGGTACCCTACCTACCGGCCGAACTGAACCGGGTATGAACCAAGATTGGGAACCGTGGAATAGTGTTGAAGGGGCTTGCGAGCTGGCCGAAAAAGTAACCGCAGATGCGAATTATGTTTATGGGACAGTCTATGTTCTGGATTATAAAGGCAACCCGGAATTGTTTAAACGAGCACTCCGGATGTGCCAGGAGAAAACCAACGGAGCCGGTATTTTCGATTTGGTTTATATCGAAGAATATGATTGGTGGCATATCCTGAATGAATGTTTCCCCAAACCAGCTATCGCCCCGCATGATGATTAATCTACCAAGCTATCTAATACATCCGGGTGAGTTTTCGAGAAGCATGATGAGCTTATTTCCGGGTTCGAATTGATTACACATAGCTTAATCTTTATGATATAATATTACTTAAGAAGTTGCTTGAACAGCGTAGAAAAAGTTATACTGCATACGACCAGCTTTCCTGTAAAGAACTTGAGTTAATGCCTGACTTTATCGAAGCTAACGAAGCAGCACATTTACCTAAAATAGCAGCTTTTTATCCGAAACTAGAATAAACCTTTTCCGCTTGACATTCGTCTAAGATTGGGATAAACTTACATACTGTGCAGGTATGTCCCAAGAATAAGTATCGGATATTGATGCCTGAAAAGCCTGATGAAATCTAGGTTTTTCTCTTTCAGGAAACGACTCCGAAAGAGCGATTCCGTATAACTAGGCGATGATGTTTTATGGCAGATAAGCCGGATAAACCAAAACAAGATAATCTGATTAAAATTCTCGAAGAAGCGCAATTGGTTTCTTCCGATACCGCAAACAAAGCGATCAATCAATCGGAAGAACTCGGCCAATCCGTTAAACAGGTCTTGATTCAAGAAGGTAAGGTTACCGAAGACCAAGTTCTCGCCGCATTAGCCGAAAAACTCAATATGAAAATAATCGACCTGGACTTTATTCAGGTCGACCAGGAAGCAGTTAAACGCGTTCCGGAAAAAACCGCTAAACATTACCATATCTTCCCGATTGGATTCACCGATAATACCCTAACCGTAGCGATGTCTGATCCGCTCAATGTGCAGATTGAAGACGAGTTACGGAACCTAACCGGCTGCCAGATTAAAGGCGCGTTTGCTAAAGAGGAACAAATTCAACGCGCCATTAAAAAGTATTATGAAGGCAATGTTATCGAGCAGTTGATTGAAAAAGTCGCTGAAGAGCAGCGACAAGCAGTGGAAACTACTACCGACTACGATTTACCGGAAGAGAAACTTGCGGAAGAAGCGCCGGTAGTTAAACTGGTTAACCTTCTATTCAGGCAAGCATTACACGACCGGGCGTCAGATATTCATATCGAACCGTTTGCCAAAGGCGTTAAAGTCCGGTTTCGGATTGATGGTGTGTTGCACGAAATGACCCCACCGCCGAAACAATGGCAGAATGCGATTATTTCCCGTATCAAGATTCTTTCCGGCATGGATTTGGCCGAAAAACGGATTCCGCAAGACGGTCGTATTAAACTCCATATTGAAGAAAAAAATATCGATGTTCGTGTATCCGCGCTTCCAGCACTATACGGTCCCAGTGTGGTCATGCGGTTGTTAGACCAAAGCACGGTTCTCCTTGGTTTGGAAGACGTCGGATTCTTACCGGATAATATCGAATTATTCCAGCAGCAGATTAAAAAACCTAATGGCATTCTCTTACTTACCGGTCCTACCGGTTCGGGAAAAACCACTACTCTCTATGCTGCATTATCAGCGATTAATACCGTCGATAAAAAACTGATTACCGTTGAAGACCCGGTCGAATATCAAATTAACGGTATCAACCAAGTCCAGGTTAATACTGATATCGGCTTATCATTTGCAGTCGGATTACGGCATATGTTGCGGCAGTCGCCCGACGTTATTCTGGTAGGCGAATGTCGTGATACCGAAACGGCAGAAATTGCGATTCGAGCAGCGTTAACCGGTCATTTGGTATTCAGCACCCTGCATACCAATGATGCCCCAAGTTCTACCACCCGTCTTATTGATATGGGCATTAAACCGTTCTTGGTCGCATCCAGTTTGCAGGCGGTGGTTGCACAACGGTTGATCCGAAAAATCTGCGGGTCTTGTAAAGAGCCCTATCATCCTGATGAAGAAACCTTAAAACTGGTTGGCGCCCCGCAATCAGAATGGGATAAAATTGTTCTATATCGCGGGAAAGGGTGCGAGAAATGCAATTATTCCGGGTATAAAGGGCGAACCGCAATTCATGAAATAATGGTGTTGAATGAGAAGATACGGCAACTGGTATTAGAACGTACTTCGTCAAACGCAATTAAACGGGTTGCACAAAAAAGTGGGATGCGAACCTTGCGGGAAGATGGGATGAAAAAAGCTATGTTAGGCCAAACCACACCGCAAGAAGTTATGCGCATTACCGCAACCGATATCTCATAATAAACAGAATTAAGTACCCAGTATCAAGTACGAAATATTTTTATTTGATACGTGATACCCGGTACTTAAACCATCATTGAATTATGGCAATGGCTACGATGCACGAGTTGTTACAAATTATTGTCGAAAACAACTCATCGGACTTACATATCGCGGTGGGAAAACCGCCAACCATGCGGCTTGACGGACGATTAGAACTGATCGGTAATCAAGTTTGTACCCCAGCGGATACGGAAAGGTTAATGGAAGAAATCACCCCGCCACGACATCAGCAGGCAATCATCGAATCCGGCTGCGCGGATTTCGGGTATGCCTTTTTAGATATCGCTCGGTTCCGAGTATCGGCATTCCGAACCCGCGGTGAAATCGGTATTGTTGCCCGATTGATTCCCTATAAGATTCTTTCTTTTGAACAGCTCGGATTACCCTCGGCGTTTATTAAAGAACTCCTCTGCCGACCTCGAGGCCTGATTCTCATCGTCGGACCGACTGGTTCCGGTAAAACGACTTCATTAGCAACGATGATCGATTGGATCAATGAAAATCGTGACGCGCATATTATTACTGTTGAAGACCCTATTGAATATTATCATCCGCATAAAAAGGGAATCGTTACGCATCGTGAGTTGGGTATCGATACCCCGTCGTTTGCGGCGGCTCTAAAACACGCGTTGCGGCAAGATCCGGATGTTATTCTGGTCGGTGAAATGCGGGATTTGGAAACCATGGAAGCGGCAATTACCGCAGCGGAAACCGGTCACTTGGTGTTTGCAACCCTGCATACGATTTCAGCTGCGCAAACGGTAGAACGTATCATCGACGCTTTCCCCATGAACCAACAGGAACAAATTCGTATGCAGTTAGCAGTATCACTCGTTGCCGCTATTAGCCAGCAGTTATTGCCTAAAGCCAGCGGCCGCGGCCGAGTTGCGGCTTATGAAATCATGATTTGTACTCCGGCAGTCGCTAACCTGATTCGAGAACGAAAAACAAACCGTATTCTATCATCAATTCAGACCGGTCAGAAATTAGGCATGAAAAGTATGGACCAGTTCTTATTAGAGCTATACCAAAAAGGCGAAATTACCGCTGAAATGGCTATGGAACGAGCACAAGATCCGGAAGATTTACGAACGAAACTATTATAAGCGCAGTATTCAGGCTTAAGTCATAAATCCTATGAGTACTTCATTTCTCTTAGGACTTAAGACTTAGGACTAGAAACTGTATTGAATTATGGCGACACCACAAGAACCACCAAAAGAGCCGAATAAACAAAATCCGAAGGCTAAAGAAGAGGAAGCGGCGGATAATGTCTTTAAACCGGTAAATATCAATCCGCAAGATGAAGAAGCGCAAACGCTTAGTTCCGCTACGCCAACATATTCCACCGAAGCTTTCGCCCCGTCAGAAACCGAAATGCTCAAAATGCTTTCCGATCAAACCGGAATGCCATTTGTTGATATTGGCAATTTCCAAATCGATATGGGGCTTCTGAAGGATATCCCGATTTCGGTCGCTAAGTCCTATAAAATATTCCCATTGAAACAAGAAGAAAATGGAACGGTTATTATCGCTTTATCCGACCCGCTCAACATAAAAATCCTCGATGATTTACGATTACTCCTCGACCGGCCAGTACAAGGCGCTATTGCTACGGAAGAAGATATCAATGACGCGATTAATATGTATTATGGGATTGGAGAGGAAACGATCGAAAAAGTTGTCGAATTGATGCAAGAGCAAACCCAGGAATTAGAGGATATCCAGCAAGATCGAACGCAAATCGATTTAACCGACCTTGAAGCTATTGCGCATGAGGAACCGGTTATCCGATTAGTCAACTTATTACTATTACAGGCTATTAAAGACCGCGCGAGTGACTTGCATATCGAACCGTTTTCTGAAACGTTACGCGTCCGATACCGGGTCGATGGTGTGCTTCACGAGCTTCCGCCACCACCGAAACATTTACAGTTAGGCGTTTGCTCTCGTTTTAAAGTTATGGCAGGCATGGATATCGCCGAACGAAGAATGCCACAAGATGGACGTATTAAATTAAATCTTGCCGGTCGCCAAATCGATTTGCGGGTTTCGACCATCCCGACAGTATGGGGTGAAAGTATCGTTATGCGTATTCTCGATAAATCGATGATGATGATGGGATTGGAACAAATCGGGTTATTACCGGAAGTACATGATAAACTGAAAGTTATTATCGATAAACCGAATGGAATTATTCTGGTTACCGGTCCAACCGGGTGCGGTAAAACCACAACGTTATATTCAGCATTAAATGAAATATATACTCCGGAATTGAAAGTTATTACTACTGAAGATCCGGTCGAATATGAATTGGAAGGTGTCGTTCAGGTAAATATCAATGAGAATCTGGGTTTAACTTTTGCCAAATGCTTACGATCAATCCTTCGGCAAGATCCGGATGTGATTATGGTCGGAGAAATTCGTGACTTGGAAACCGCCCAAATAGCGATTCAAGCTTCATTAACCGGTCATTTGGTATTATCGACGTTACATACCAACGATGCCCCGAGTACGATTACCCGATTGATTGATATGGATGTAGAACCATTCTTAATTTCGTCAACTATGGAAGCGGTGGTTGCCCAACGGTTGATTCGAACCATTTGTCCGGCATGTCGAGCGGAATATACTCCGGAACCGGATTTGTTTAAAGAGATGGGAGTTGATCCTTCAGATTTAGCCGGGATTCCGTTCTTCCATGGTCGCGGTTGTGAAGATTGTAATTATTCCGGATATAAAGGCCGTATAGGTATTTTTGAATTATTAATTATTAACGATGAAGTCCGAGATTTGATTCTTGAACGAGCATCAA
>JBHGBB010000046.1:0-20663 GCA_041946755.1 bacterium
ACTAAACGCACTTAATACCAATGCATGAAGTTCGCCTAAGGTTGGTGGCGGAGTAAGTCGTTTAACACTGGCATCCAAGTCGGTCATAACTTGTTTAAATTTGGCAGAAGTCATTCCCGCATTCATGATTCCTTTATAAGGATCAGTCTTGGCATCGCTTTGAATTCCGCGAGCTACTGGTTTACTGAGAGATATCATATTCCGGAATGTAGGATTCGTAGCTTTATAAGCATCAGCTAAATCCGTTCCTTTAAGATTCTTCAAGTAATATGGGGATAAACGAATCACACCGTCAAAGTCGCCCATTGCTTTATTCCATCGATCCAATTGCTGTGCCACCGCAAGCTTATAATCATTTTCAGCCCGACGCAACTTAATCGTTTTAACTACATTATTAGCTTGGTCAAGATAGAGTTTTGCTTGTGAATAATTCTTGAGTGCATAAGCAGAATCTACTAATCGTAATGATTCATTCACTTGTTTTATTTCCGATTCAGCATAATCTTTAGCACCAGCTTTAATTTCCGCTGCCAGGAAAGTATTAATTTTATCGATTTCGTTATTTTTAATCTCTCTTGCTTCTTTATCGAGACCATCAATTTCAGTTTTTATCTGGCCTAATACTTCAATAGTCGTTAAATATAATCCAGCCCCATCTCGTCGATATCTCTCTTCAGTATTCCGCGTTCGATCGCGTAATGCAGATACGCGGTTGGGTATAAAAGCGTTGGCAATCGGTGTATTAGCCAATCGAGTATAAAGTTGGTCAACTTGATTAAAAACGATTTTATTTTTCGTATCTACCGATGCTCTATCGGCGGCTATAAGTGATGAGGTAGCTGCTCGAAGTGATTCTGGATAATGCTTCGCTTTCATTTCTTTTTGCGCTAAATCGAGCTGCACCACAGCAACTTGTAAACTAATCGGTTCATATTTCCACGCGCCAACCTCTTTAGCTGCAGCGACTGCTTTTTCAGCTTTATTAATCTGGCCGTGGAGTGCTCCTTGAGCTGCAATTTCAGCATCATTAATATCCTGCAGCGCTAAATCGAATTTACCGGATTGTAAATCTGTTTGCGCAGCACTCAATTTCGAAAGTGCTTTATCGTATTCTTCGATAGCATAGCCATACGCTCCGGCTATTTTCGCTTCATCGATTTGCTGCTGTACTCCCGGAGTACGATCAACTATTTGTTGATGAATAGATTTATTTTTTGCAGAAATGGCTACATTCTGACTATCAATTGCACCTTCTAATGCAAGGTTATATCGTTTAGCGGTAAGTTTGGCGTTGGCATCATCAAGCAACGCTTTTGCTTGACGTACAAGTTCCGGTGCATATTTTGCGGTCTGATATTTACCTTCTTCAACATTGGCAATAGTATTACCGGTTTCATTGATCTTAGCAATTGCTTTACTACGAATAGTAGTGATTGCTTCTGCACATTTACTTTCCACCTGGCCAGCGATATCAATAGCTTTCGTATATTGCTGAGCATTGAGCGCTTCTTTGCCAGAAGCCAGTAATCCGCGAGCTTCTTTCATGTCATCTACTGCATATAAATCGCCACCTTCACCGATCGTTCGTGAAATCTCTTTTTCAGCGGCAATGAGACTGATTTCTGCATTCCGTTTTATCGCTGCCATTTTGGCTTCTTGCGCTTTTTCAATAGTCGCTTGAGCGGTAACAATAGCTTTTCGAAAATCTTTATTTTCCAGATGATTTTCCGCGATTGTTTTAAACGATTTAGCCGTAGCAAGAATTTCACCGGCATAAATAGCAGCTTGTGCATCTTGCGCATCATTGATAGCAATATCAGCTTTTTGGATTTCGTCACTTGCGCGAATCCGGAGTTGATCATTGGCACGATCTATTTTGTTAGCGATATCATCAATCAGTTTTTTTACCTGCTCATATTCACTTGCTTGGTAGGCAGCTGTTGCGGCATCATATATTGCTTGTGCTTCGGCTAAAAAGGTCGGGGCATATTTATCGCCATCGTTTGCGCGTACTGCATCAATATTTCTTGCTGAGGTTTCCAATAAATCTTTCAAACGTAATTTTTCCGCTTTAGCGAGAACCGAAGGAGCTTCATTTTCGACCATTTTAGCTACTTGAACCGCCACCTTATAATCCTGCGAATTTAATGCACTCCAGGCAGTAGCAAAATGCTCTTTAACCGCTTTATATTCCAAGGAAACATATTTTTGCGCATTAGCAGATTCTAGAGCTAACATTAATTTTTCTGCACTCGCGACTTCATCGCGTGCTTTGCTTTGTAACGCTCGGTTATCAGCTCTTTCAGCTGAAATCAGAGCCGCTTTTGCTTTATCGGTAGCGATAATATATTTCTCCTGAGATAGCAATTTATCCGCTTCCGCCACGGCATCTTTTGCTTCCATCCAAGCATCTGGAGCTCGAATTTCAGCCTCATCTGCTTGCGCATCTTTTAGTTTATTTTTTGCATCAGTAACATACTTATTGGCGTTATCAATTACATCTTTTAATAGTGTTGCAATGCCGGTGATAACCTCTTTTGCATAGAGAATAGTTTTATCATAATTCTTTTTGCTATGCGCATTCCGAAGTCGGTCAAGACTCAACTTAATTTGATCGTATAATTGGGGATTATATTTTCTCCCTTCATTATCGGTGGCGATTCGGAACTTTTTATCAGCTAATTCAAAATCGGCATCGGCTTTTCGTTGTCGAGTAGTTTCAAAGAGGGTTTTTGCAAGAGCAGCGGTGCTTTTAATCGTCGCCCGTGCATCTTTATAATTTCCCGCGTTATAATACTGCGTAGCTTTATCAAATGCAGTCTGGGTTTGTTTTAAAAGATCCGGGGCATAAATATCCGCCTGATAATCTTTCGCTTTTAAAATTAATTTTTCAACAGACCCCATCTGCCATTTAGCAAATTGTTTATCGAGACACCCGGTAAAACTGATGGTTAATATGGCTAATATAAAAATAAATTTAAATCCGCGATAATATTTTCTAATTGAATTATTAGGGATTGAAGTCACAAGTCGGTTCTCCTTTATTAAAGAAAAATATTTAATATTTATGCTCGGAGTTCTCCGAGCCATTTATACAAATGTAATTGATGCCGGTGCAGCTCTTTTTCAATAGTCCGTAGTTCCATATTAGCCATTTGGGATAATTGATGTAGTGATACTATCTGTCGTAAAGATTTGATTAAACTAGATCGTAAGTTTTGTGGATTACCCAATTCGGCTATTAATGGCTGAATATTTCGGGCGATTTTTCCTTTGCTAATCAACAGACGCAATTCCGAATCGCTATCAATAGGAGTTTGAAAAGCAACCTGTCTAACTTGTTGACGAATAAGACTTAATTCCTGAGCGACACTTTCCAATCGTTCAATTTTATCCATGATTTCTTATAAAGCTGGTATGTACAGTATTTAGTTATCAATAATCGACAGTCTCATTAATATTCTATAGCTATTTGCCGCCCCCTTGACGTTCACCGAAATAACTACTCCGATATTGTTCCGGTTGTCCTTCACCCATTGTTTGACCAGGACCTCCCATTTCGGATTGATACGGTTGATATTGCCCGGTCCGACTACGCATCTGTTCCATTTTTTTACGTTTTGCGAGTGCGGCAAGTTCGGCCAATTCTTCAGGAGATAGTTGGTAATGTTTATAGAATTCTTTCGTTATTGGGTCTTTAAATGGCGCGAAAATTCGTGTGGTATAATCGGAAAAAAATCCATCAGTACCATCACGCCGCGAAGCCCAATATCCATATGTAGGTATTGGTGATGGTGGATTAGTTTGAGGATCTTCAGTAGCGGAATAGACCATATAGAATTCAACGGGACTATCTTGTTGCGCATGTTCTATTAACCGTTGGTAGGATTGTAATTGTTCCCAACACTGATCACATAAACGGTCGCGCTCTTCAGTGATATTACTATAGATTCCATCTCCAGCAACTTCATCGCCATGGGTTCCATCATCATAGAATCCGGATAATTGCGATTCTAAAACTTCTCTCCGTTTCGGTTTTCTTAACTCTTTTCCGCATTTAACACACCATTCATGAACTCCTTCAATAACGGTATATTTCTTTTCTTCTTTTGGAGGGGTAGGAGTTGTCGGTGTGTTTCCTTCCTGACCAATTTGGGGCGCAGCTTCGTTAAATCGTCGTATTTCATCCGGGGAAACGTTTGGAGTTATATTTGGTGGTGGTTGATTCGATGGCATAGATGATGGGTTGGCAACATTACGAGCCCGTTGAATAGGATTATACCCGGGGCCAACTTCCACATCTTGTGAAAATCCATTAGTGATAAGTAATAAAACCATTCCAACCGAAAAGGCGATCCATATTAAAGCCTTAATATTTTGATTTAGAATTTTCATAATAGACTCCTTTTTGAGGGTAATTTGATTATTTTCCAATAAAATCCCCCCAAATATAAGGTATTTTACACTTAATATATTGAATTTATCACTAGATAAGCCAGTTGTCAAATAAAAAATGCATTTAATATAATAAATATTTTAGAATATAATAGTGAAATTAACAAGAAAAAAAACTGCAATTAAGCTTTCATTTAATTATAGTTGCTAATATTACCGTGCTGATGGATAATTTTGTTGATAAAAGAAATATCTATGAGGATAAGAATCGATGAACGTAAGAATAAAATAGTATTAATGATGAGTAGTCAAGTAGTGAGTGATTAAATGCAGATAACTAGTTATTAAATAGGAGATGATTATGCAAAAACCAACTTGGCATAGCACCACAATTATAGCAGTTAAGAAAGGTGAATATGTAGCCATTGCTGCTGATGGTCAGGTTACTTTGGGCGAAACAGTAATGAAGCACCATGCGCAGAAAATCCGAAAAGTAGCTGATGGGAAAGTATTGGTCGGATTTGCCGGTGCTGCAGCTGATGCTTTTGCATTATTAGATCGATTTGAAGAGAAATTGGGACAATATCATCAGAATCTGCGTAGAGCAGCAGTCGAATTAGCTAAAGATTGGCGAACTGACCGGGTGCTTCGTCGTTTGGAAGCGATGCTGGTAGTTGCTGGTAAAACTGAAACCATTGTTGAAATATTGGTAATCAGCGGTACTGGTGAAATCATTGAGCCGGACGATGATATTATTGCGATTGGCTCAGGAGGTGCTTATGCATTAGCTGCTGCTCGTGCACTGCAGAAGCATTCTACATTAAACGTATCAGATATCGCACGAGAAGCATTATCGATTGCAGCCTCAATCTGTGTTTATACCAATTCGGAGATTACGGTTGAGGAGTTGTAACCGCAAATACCGTTCACTATACAACAAATAGCTTATAGATTTTTAGTTTCGTTTTTTATCTCGAAGTATTTTGGGAGAAATTGATTTTTAAGCCAGGCAAGATAAGAACAGCCAACGGCGATATTCTTTTCTGGATCATACGCGGAAGTACTGAATGGCCAGCGAACTCCCAACTGTTGAACCATATCATTCCATGCTGTTTGGGTCAATTGCATTAAACCGCGAGCATTTTTATTCGACCGCGCTTTTGGATTAAAATCGGATTCGACTTTAATAATCGCTTTAACTAATTCCGGTTCCAGTGCATTGGATTTAGCGTATTGATTTATCCAATGGTCGAATCCATTGGTTTCTGGAGAACTGATAATCCATCGGTTAACACGTATAACATAATTTCGGGTTTCCTGATATGGTACTTGGCCATCATATACTACTACTGCTTTTGGTCCGGCATTATATGCTTGAAGTAAAAGATGAAGCCATTTCGATATTTTAGTGGTTGTTATAGAATCAGCTTTGGTTGGTTTTGGTTCATTCTTTTGTTGCACGGTTTGAAGTGTTGCGAGCCGCTGTAATTCATCCCAATATGCAGAACTCGGAATATCCGGTCCAGTATCTTCGACTGAAGCGGATATAGCTTCTTTAATAATTTGATCTTGTTCATTTTGCGCCAAAGCAAGTTCATAACTCTTCTCTTGTTCCCAGTTTGCCATGACTTCCATACCGTCATCACGCTGCATTGCCGCTAATAATTGATGCACTTCTTTACAATTCGGATCTAATCGATATGCTTCTCTCAGGTTTTTTAGTACACCTTCTGTAAAATAATGGTTGTAGTAATATTGTGCATACTGAACATAGATAGTCGCCAATTCAGATTGTAATTCTGGCGCATAAGGTTTATCACTGTGCAGCTGTAATACTTGCTGATATAATTTAATTGCAGCGGGAAAATTCTTTTCGGCTAATAAACCATCAAGTTTCGCAAGGTCTTGGCTTCGTACAAGTAAATATTGGATTTTGCGGACTTTATCAGTAACGGCAATATTATTCGGTGTATACTGTAATGTTTTTAAATAAAACGGCAGCGCCGTAGCATATTGACTATCTTGCGCTAGAGTTTCTGCAAGACGCAGATATCCGCTTGCCGGTGACTCATGATGGATAGTAGTGATTTTATCCCGGGGAATAGCAATAACCGAAAATGCAGTTTGAATCCTAATATTAGGTTCATTATCGGATAAAATAACTCCCTCGATTTTTTGTCCGGATTGCAACACCAGTTGGTCTCCCCAAACAAGGTGAATCCCCCAGAACCAATATAGGATATAGAATAGATATAAGAATTTTTGCGGCCGCAATAGTAAAAGTAATTAAATAAAAAGTTATTAGTTCTTGATGTTTAGTTAATAGACTAAAAACCAAAACTAAAACTCATTTATTTGGATAAATTTGGTTACCGTTAAAAGTTTACCACATCGAGAGTAGATTGTCAAAAGTAGAGACGAGCACGGTAACTTCAGGACAAAATTGCATAGGTATAGTATGAAAGTTGTTGCATTGAGTTTTGTTACATATAAGAAATAATAGCGCTAATTTTCAGTTAATTGATCAAAGAGAAACGGTTGCAGCATTAAGTCGTCTAGTCGAAGTTGTTGTAATACATTCCAATTCAAACCTTTTACCGGTGAATACGTTTCTTTAGTCGAGTTAAGCTCTTTTTCATCATTAAGTAACTGTAGGAACATTTCAGTTAAGTGATAATCGAATTGTGAACCGGTACACCGGGTAAATTCAGCTATTAATTCCGGTTTGCTTAATGCTGCTCGATATGGTCGACCGGAAATCATAGCATCATAGCTATCGGCAATGGCAATAATACGTGCACCTAATGGAATCTGGTCTCCTTTCAATCCTTGCGGATATCCCTTTCCATCAACTCGTTCTTGATGATAATAAATAATCGGAATTCGATCACGTAAAAATTCTATCGGTTTCAAAATATAAGCGCCAATCACCGGATGTAATTTACATATCTCATATTCTTCTTTTGTTAATGGCATTGTTTTTTTCAGGATGGCATCACTAATTCCAATCTTGCCGATATCATGCAGGAGTGCGGCTTGCCGAATTGTAATAATCTCTTTGCCATTCATTCCGATACGTTTGGCTAACAATTCCGCTACTTTACTTACACGTTGTGAATGACCGCTGGTATGGTGGTCCCGCGCATCGATTGCGGTAATCAGGGTTTCGATTGTAGCCAAAAAATGTCGGCTGAGTTCATCAATAATTAATGATCGTTGTTGTAGTATCTGATGTACAAAAAGTTTGAGTTGATTGATATTAACCGGTTTTGTGAAATAATAAGTAGCTCCGGCACGCATTGCTTCTACCGCACTATCGATCGCGCCAAACGCGGTGAGAATGATAACTGCTGTTTCCGGATGTCGTTTCTTGATTTCGCGTAATAAAGTTAAACCATCCATTTCCGGCATCCGCATATCAGTAACCGTTAAGTCGATATGATTGCGGTCGATCACTTGTAACGCTTCTTTCGGATTCCGCGAGACTTTGACTTGACAATTGGTGTCGGATAAACCGAAATATAAAGCATCTAGAATACTTTCTTCGTCATCAACGACAAGAATATTATAAGGCATATACAAGTTATTTCCTTTCCGGAATGTTTTAGGTATTGGCTTGCTTCTGTTGCCAATGAATATGAGTTGAGTTAATACCGGTTATATCCGGTATTGATTCTATACGAATTCCTTTCATTTTCATGGGGAGTAGTATTGTGAACCGAGTCTTAATTTGCGGCTCACTGTCCACTAGAATAATGCCATGATGTTCATTAATAATTCGTTGTGCAACAGATAGTCCTAATCCGCTACCGCGCATTTTGGTGGTGAAAAACGGAGCGAAAATCTTGTCTAAATCTTTAGCCAGAATGCCAGGACCGTTATCTTCAAAAATGATTTCGATATACTCGGTATGATTTTTTTCTATCCGGTTGGTGCTGATCGTTAAAGCTCCGGATTTGGTTTTTTGGGTTGCCATTGCCTCCAAAGCATTTAAAACAATATTCAGAAAAACCTGTTCGAGTTTCTGCTCATCAGCCAGAATCATCGGAATTGATGTATCTAGAACCGGAATTACATGGATTCGTTCTTTATTTGCTTGTTCTTGAATAAGATAGATTACCCGATTCAAAATACCATTAACCTGCACTTTCTGAAACGATAACGGATGCGGCTTGGCGAAATCAAGAAGTTCATTGAGAACATTATTCAATCGGGTTAATTCTCGTGAGAATGCTTGCTGCATTTTTATACGGAATTCCGGTTGATTGAATTTCTCCGGTTGATTCATCATTTCAGTAAAACCCAGCAATGATTGAATAGGATTTTTAATTTCATGAGCAATCACTGATGCCATTTTTCCCAGTACAACTAATCGTTCATTCTGTCGAATAGTTTCTTGTTGATATACCAATTCTTGAGTCATAACATTGAACGATTTCGCTAATTTACCGATTTCATCGTGTCGGGTTAATCCCGCACTGGCGCGCCAATCTAGATTTCCAGCTGCCACTTGTTCGGCACCGAAACTCAACTGTTGTATCGGTTGTACTAATCGCTGTGCGGAAACAATTCCCAGGCCGGAAGCTAATATTGCACAAATGATAACTAATCCGATGATTTGTCCTTTCATCTTTTTTGCACCGGCAAAAGCTTCAGCGGTAGTTTGTTCGATAGCCAGAATCCAGCCTAGTTTTTCAACGACTGCACTAGTGCCTAAACTACTTATTCCTTCAGCGGAAATATATTCTGCATCCGCATTTTTCCCTGCCATTGCAGATTTTATTATCGGGATAGTTCCCATATTCCGGCCGGTTAAGACCATTGATTTATTAGGATGGGCGATTAATCGACCATAATTTGAAGTTAAATATGCTTTTCCGGTTTTCCCGAGTCGAATACTATCTACCAAATCCCATATCCCGCGGAGATTTACTTCTGCTACCAATACTCCGGTAATTTCGCCAAATTGCTTTATTGGTACGCTAATTTGGATAAACGGAGAACGGGTTGCCGGTGATATATATACATCCGAAACATAAAGGTTACCGGCGATTGCTTGTTGCACGGCGACTTCATACGAATAATTTTTATGCGATACTTCCAAGTCACTGTGTACCAACTCAGTTCCATAGGTATCGGTAATATATATCGTTTCGAATTCTTTGAATCGGCGGCTCATATTCCGAATAATGGTTTCTTGTTGCCATTGGTCCAGATGCGATACTCCGATCAATTCCGCCGTTGACTTGATAAGATTTACTGCATTCGTTACATACAAACTGATCTCGTTGGCGGTTTGATTGGTTACATTCCGGTTATATTCGATTACCGATTGGCGTACCGCAGTTTGACTGGTTTTGATCAATAATATTCCCGTGCCAATAATCGGCAAAACCACTGCCGGAATTATGAGTAGTAGTTCTTTAACCAGTAAATGTTGTCGACTCCACTTGATTAATCGTTTTAGCATATCGTTTTAAATAAATTAGTGGATAATAAGCTCGAATTTATTAGGGTGTTATATCCGATCCCAATCCCGTAAATTCCAAAGGATATTATCATTACTTCGTGGTTTGACATTAACATATTTATTACTCACTCCTGCCAGCCGATGCGGGTAAAATAATAGTATCCCCGGTGGATTTTGTATTATTTCCATTTGCAATGCATCAAATAATTTCTTTTTTAATTCCGGATCTTCAACCAACTGTAACTGGTTATAGAGGTGATCGACTTTAGGATTTTGATAGGATTCGACATTAAATCCATTTCTTATTTGCTCTGAATGATAAAATACATAACCGAAATTGGCTTCATATAAACTATCCATTTCAGCAATGCAAGCATCAAATCGTTTTGGCAACAGATATCCATTTACCAAACTCGATACTGGCATCGAATGCAATCGTAATTTTATTCCGAGTTCCTGCAGCTCCTGATCAAGAATCGAAGCAATCTGGCGTTTTAACGTATTGTCCTGATCAATCAATAACGTGAATTCAAATGGGTAGCCTTTTTTCATCAACTGGCGGGTTTTTTTATCCATTTTCCAACCGCTTTCCGCCAATAACTGCATCGCTTTGCGCGGTTGATAATCATAGCCTTGTAAGGTCCGGTTAGTAATATAACTATCCGGAGGAAATATACTTTTGGCAATACTTCCTTCACCTAAAAATAGTTCATCGATTATCGCTTGCCGGTCGATAGCATAATTCAATGCTTGTCGAACCTTGATGTCACTGAACAATGGATTACGTGAATTCAGTAGTACCATAAAATAATATCGTGCGGGCGTTTTATATGCCTTGATTTTCGGATTAGTCAACAAGACTTTATAGTCTGCCGGGAGAATATCTTCGGTAACATTGATTTGGTCGGTCATTAATTGTGACCACATCACACTCTGATTTGGGAACGATCGAACAATTACACGGTCTATTTTCGGCTTCCCACCGAAATATTCCTGGTTTGCGGTTAAAGTAATGGTTCCATCATCCCATTTTTCAACACTAAACGGCCCCGTCCCAATCGGATGATGATGAAATGGTAAATCCGGTTGCTTTAATGAATCGATGGTTAAACAATGTTTCGGTAAAATACCAATACGCATAGTATATAAAAAGTTTACATTCGGTTCTTTAAAGAAAATCCGAATTCGATATTTACCATCAATTTCGATGCGGTCAACCGCAGTAAATTCGGTCGATAAATAGCTACCGATATCCGGTCGCATAATTGCATCGTAGGTAAATTTAACATCATCTGCCGTGAGTTCTACTCCATCATGAAACTTTACTCCCTGGCGAAGATGAATAACTAATTCTTTCCGGTCGGAACTATATACCCATCGTTCCGCAAGATGCGGAATGATTTCCATTTGGTCATTGGTTTGAATCAATCCATCAAATATATTTGCATCGATTGCCGTTAATGCGGATTCGCTTACTAAAATCGGATTGATTTTATCGGCTAATGCACCACCGATAATAACGACTTTAGCGGTCGGTTTCTTATGAAACCAAGAGCAACCGAAAATCGATATTATTCCGATGATAATAAATACGGTATAAAGCTGTTTCTTTTGCATAACGTTTTTGATTTGGTGCTATCAATAAGGTACGAATCAATTCAAGTTCGATATGAGAAATCCGATTTTGTTCTCTATTACGGACCATATTTATAAATATCACCGTCACTTATGGTACCGTTTGTCGGGTCATATTGATTCGGAGTTACCGTATCTCCTTCATGGTCGTTATCCATATCCGGGCCATTACTCATCAAGAACCATTTAAACTCATAATGCCATAAATCCGGGTTCATCGGATCGGCTTCATCCGGAAATCCACCATCCGATTGGACATAACAATAAGGAGTTATGGTTCTGGAACCGTCATAACTACTCGTATAATGAAATACATCCAATGGAATCGATCGAATATAAGCAATCGGGGTAGTTAATCGACTTTCAACCGTCCACATATCATATGATGCTGGATCATCTGGTGGAATACCATACGGTGGGTATGCAGTATTATCTACATGATATGATTCGATTGCCGTGGTTAACGAGCGCATTTCTGATCTAACCCGAGATACTTTCGATCGAGTTTGGGCATTAAGAAAGTTTGGAATTGCTATCGCGGCTAATATTGCTATGATAGCGACAACAATAAGCAACTCGATTAAGGCAAATCCATTTTTTGTATTACTTCTGCTACTTCTCATCATATAATGTTATCTCCTTTTCATTTTAGAGTTACAATATTGCCCTTCTTAAAAAAGGCAATCTCTATTTTGGCACATATTATGCCAAGTCAGTACATAGAGACAAAACAGAAGCATTTATCCAGAGATTGTTTGAAATGATTAAATCCGATAAGAAGTTAACTCTAAATAAATCAATGAATAATAAAAATAGAGAATATAAAAAAGTAGCTATTGCTATATCGATTTATCGGGGGTTATGAGGATGTAACTTAATGTAACCTGGTACAAAACCTGGTTACATTAATGTACTCGAAGTTACGGTTATGTTGCACATTTCCGTTGTAGCAAGAAGAAAGGTTACGGTTAAAGAAGGTTGGATGTTGAGCTGGGAAGGTTAGGTTGTTGATTAAAAATGGGAAAGTGATTACGCCCATAATCACTTTCCCGGTTATTGCAGATATATCAACAATAAATTTTATTTAAGGCGTATTAATATTTGAACCAAAGACATACTCTTTCCGGAGTAACGCCTTTTTTTAGCACTTTAACTTTCACAGAATTCCGCCTCCTTTCTCCGTAACCTCGGTTTCCCCCGAGCCGAGAATGAGACTGGCTCTGGGAATGATAGAATTACCTCTAAACCTGACGCCCATCAGGTTTCAGAGGTTTTTTTATCCCCTTAAACAGGTTGCGTTTGGGGATAATAATCGTCGATTAAGACCTGTTTTGCCACGGTCTCAAAGTATTTCTTTTCACAAACTACTTTCCGATAATCGCCATATTTTACTTGAGCACAATATCGGCATCCACCACCGCATGCCGGAACATACTTGCAATCAATACAAGATTCCGGTAATGGGATATTGATAAAGTTTTGATATTGCTTGTTATATCCGGTTTTGATTGATCCGATACAAAATTCTTTTCTACCGACAAAACCAGCACATTTATAAAACTTACCAGTTGGATCGATCACTAAGCTATTTTGATTATTAAATTCACAAGGTCCTAACGCTAAATAATCTGGAACATTGAATCCATGCGACTTAGCCTCATTCCGTAAAGAAATCATGGCCGATAAATCCGCATCAGATATTGACGGACTGGCGCAGTGTTTAGTTACTGGTGATGAACCGACCAAGGTATTTAAAATCGGTTTGAATGAAATATGTTTTATTCTATTCTCAAGCCGTAGAACATTGAGTTCATTGAGTAAAACTGGAAAAGTCGGGATATTCTCCCGGTCATAATTCCCCGAAATGATTAAGTCAATACTATCAGGTATATTGAAAATATTATCTAATATTGTTTGATAACAATCAGTTTGGTTTTTAGCCGGTCTTTTGAGATTATGCTGAGTTCTATCCCCATCAATAGTTAATTTTAACTGTTGGATGCCCCAAGAAGCCAGGTTTTCAGCGGTTTCTTTCGATAATAACAAACCATTAGTAATCATTTCAGCGCGATATTCAATTTCTTTTTCATAACATAGTTCTCTGACCGAATTCGAGATAATTTCTACTGCTTTAAGGTTCAGGAGCGGTTCCCCACCATAAAAGCATATTTTAACTTTCAAAATGTGTTTGCTAAGAATTTCGTTTTCAATCCATTTAATAACCTTATTCTGGGTGGCTAAATCCATTAAAATCGGCTGGATTACCCCATCTTCTACGCAATATACACAAGCTAAATTACAGGCATAAGTGGTTAATATGGTTAGATTTAGTTCAGTATTATTATCGAGTACAGATTGATACCATGATTTGACTATGGTAGATTCATCAATTGATGATGGTACGAGAAATTTCTCCTCTAGTAAAGGAGCGAAATTAGCATCTTCAGCTGCCTGTTTTGGATTATTAGTTATGATATCTTTTGATTTTTGGTCTAGGAAGAGAACAGATTGGGTCAGGGTATTATACGCTAAAAAATCGTTTTCTATCGGAACGAAATCTACAAAGCGAGATAATTGCATACGTAGTCGTCCTTAACCCATCAGGTTTATTTACTAAGCTAAAGTTAACTCAAGTAAATACGGGCGTAATCTAACAGGATACGCCGGCTACTTTTTGATATATACTGTAATAATATAATATAAAATAGTATTATATGTCAATTCCAGTAATAAATTAGCATATATAGTCATAATATGTCAACTGTTTTTTCTTGAGTTACACTTTTGTATCGATTTTGACGATTTTTGTGACTGAATTATAGAGAAAATGAAATTGGTTACATTGGCTAGCAAGTATCTTTTACTATTTGATCAAAGTATTATATATATTAATTTCTTTCATTATTATATTGATATTATTGTGATTACTAAGCAAACTGCAAACTTTGCAACTTGCTGTATAGTACTTTTATATAATCTGGCTCCGAGCAAATTGCATGACATGCAATTTGCTCGGTATAGTAACCTAACCACTTTATTTTTCAATAGTATATATAACAAACGATTATCGGGAGCGATAACGAAAAATCAGTTTGCAAACTATGCAAACTGATTTTCGCACTGGTATAAATAAGGTATAAACAAGGAAAAGATTTGTGTTTTGACGAAGGATATCCGATATCCCTCGTCATCTCTTCGGAATAATTACCGATTAATCAGGTTTCCATAAGCCAATAAGCTCTAAATTTGTCCTGGAACATAACCCGAATTGGTCGGACCAATTCGGGTTTCTCTTCGAACTATGCCTTTAAATAATTCATCTTTTTTAACTTGACACGCAACTGTATTAGTGTTATACTACACTGGTGAAGTAAACAATTTCATGGTTTATTTCGTCTTTCATCTAGAAAACAAATTCAAAGGAGAAATAAAATGAAAAAGATTATTATTATCGCCATAGGTTTAATCATTATCATCGGCGCTGCAATTATCATATTTCAATTCCAATCGAAATCTGAAGTAACTTCTGCGGTAGTCGCAATACCGCAACCGATTGGAACCAATGCTGCGAGTTATGACCAGGGATACCAGTTATTCCTGCTAGGGAAAGATAAAAAGGCTCTGGAATATTTCAATCAAGCACTTGCCAGCGATTCATCAAATCTCAAAGCATGGTGTTATAAAGGGAAAGTCTTATATAATTTAAATCGAAATGATGAAGCCATAGCCGCATTTGATACCGCATTACAACTGGATAAAGATTGTATCTATGCATTAGTTGGGAAAGCGCGAGTGGTAAAAAAGCTTGGTAAAGATGAGGAATATAACGCACTCTTAGACCAAGCGGTTAAATTAATGCCGAAAGAAAATGATGCATTTAGCTATTTCAGTCGAGGACTGGCTAATCGCCGGAATAAGAAAAATGACCAGGCGATTGCCGATTATACCGAAGCGATTAAACTCGACCCGCAATTTGCGGAAGGGTATCTCGAACGAGGGATTACTCATTTCTTAAAAAACAATCCCACTCAAGCAATAGCCGATTATGATGCCGGCATAAAACTGAATCCGAACTATGTTGAAGCGTATATCGAACGAGGAATGGCTAACGGTTCATTACATAATTATGAACAAGCCAATGCTGATTTTAGTCAGGTTCTAAAAATCAATCCCCAATATACCGATGCCTATTTCCAACGCGGACTGATTTCGGTTTTAGCGCATAATTACCAGCAAGCGATAGCAGATTATACCAAAGCCATAGATACAGATACCTCCTATGCTTTCGTCTATAAAGAACGCGGAATTGCTTATGCTATGCTAAAAGAAGACGATAAAGCACTCGCCGATTATTCTAAAGCAATAGAACTCGATCCAAAAAGTACCGCCGCGTATAGTCTCCGCGGGAGTTTTTATGTTTCCCGAAGAAAATATGACCTGGCGATAAACGATTTGACCGAACGAATCAAACTCGATCCGCAAGATGCCATCGGATATTGGGATCGGGGAAATGCCTATTTAGCGAAACAAGATTATCCCGCAGCGAAACAGGATTTTGCTAAAGCCATTGAACTAGACCCGACCGGAAATGCCGGCAAATATGCGAAAGTAAAACTGCTACAAATGCAAAAGCGCGGGTATTAAATAAAGATAATTAAAAATGAAGAATTAAAAATTAAAAATAAAAGGGATTATTTATAATAAAAACCAAAATCCGACATTCTTAGCTCTTAATTCTTAATTCTTAATTGGTAAAAGTGGTGCTAACTATGTTTATCTTAATCGATACTGCAAGCGGTTTACCCATCTATCTGCAAATCATTAATCAAATCAAATATTCTATCGCCATGGAAGCGATTAAATCCGGAGACCAACTGCCATCAGTTCGTGAACTCGCCAGCCAACTCCGGGTGAATCCGAATACGGTTGCGAAAGCATACACCGAACTGGAACGAGACGGTATCGTATTCACCAAACGCGGAGAAGGAACCTTTGTTTCCGATATTGGCGTTGCATTGAGTGAGGAAGAAAAGAATAGAATCATAGCAGAAATGTTGAATCGAACTTTGGTGCAAGCATATCATTTAAACTTAACTGCGGATAGAGTTAAAGATATTTTTAATAATGAAATAGAAAAAATAAAAATTTAACGATGGAAGGTTATACCGTGATATACCATGGATTCACCTTGATTGAGTTATTACTGGTGATAGCTATAATTGCGATCTTGGCGGCGATAGCAATCCCGAATTTCATGGCGGCTCAAATCCGGGCTAAAGTATCTGGCGTTAAAAGCGAATTAAAAATGATCGTCACGGCTGTTGAAGCCTATCATATAGATAATACAGCATATCCACCGTATCATTACAATCAGACCGGATTCTATCTTGGTGGTTGGGTAACAGTTTGGCCTATGGCAGAACCGTTTAATGGGGCGAATCCGGTTACTACTCCAATTACCTATATAACGAAAATGCCCAAAGATCCGTTCTATACTCCATCGGATGGAGACCCGTTTGAAAGCCGGAATTATGGGTATGTCAATTGGGACCAAGCCCAAGCTCTAATAGCCGATGATGATTTTGCCGCTGCACGCCAGAAATATGGTTCTTATCGTATTCATTCGATAGGTCCGGACCGTCTAGGCCCGGATTTTGGGCTCGCATATGACCCGACAAATGGAATTACCAGTCATGGAGATATTTTCTATACAGCCAAAAACGGATTTGATAGTTATGGTCAGGTGACTACACAATAGTGGATTAAAGAATCTGAATCAATTGATTCATCAGGCTTTATTTACGAAATCATCTTAATCAATCGAATGATTTAGCATGCTTCGCGACTTTAGATTATAAAATAGAGTAAAAATATAATACGGGGAAGAGTATGGCTTATAGAATAAAATTAATTCCGGGAATAATTGTCTTAATACTTATTCTTCCAATAATATATCTTACTTATGATCGGTCATTGATACCGCCAGCACCGACTTGGACTTCACCTGATTATGTTCCCGGCGAGACTTGGGAACAGTATGCTACTCGATACTTGCAAATCAGCAAACAACCGAATGCTTTAGAACACTATTTAAATGCTTTCTCTTCGCTAACGGTTGACCCGTATAATAAAGGATGGAGTTCACTTAGACCGATTCTGAATAGTGGCTGGGATAAAGAGTATCCTGAAGTTGAGAAATTATTAACCTTAAATCAGAAGGCAATTCAGGAGATTCTTACTGGGACAAAATTACCGTATCGCGAATTTCCACCATCACCTTTTGGCGAAAAATCGCCTGATTTTTCGGTTGCTTATGAGAAAATGCAGCCGTTAGGAAACCTGATCGCTTTAGCCGGAAAAAAATCTGAGCATGATAGCCGATTCCGAGATGCGATGGAATTTTATCTTGCGGGAATCAAGTTTGGTAAAGAAATCAGTCAGAAAACCCAATATTTTAATTTTATGCTGAATGGTATCTCGATGATGAATACCAACGCTCGTGCTCTTTTAGAACTTACTAAATCCGGTAAATTACCCGTGACTGATTATCGTCAAATTATTCAAGAGTTAGATAAGGTTGAACGAGAACAAATAACTTATGCGGATGAAATCGAAGCGATGTATCGCGAGATTTATACCAGAGATTATTATCATACCGCTCATCCCATCCAATATTATAACGAGCTTCACCCAGAAGCAAAAGGGCGGGAATTTACGGGAATCCAGAATTATTCAAAATCATATTGTGTTAGCTATATTTATTTCAATCGCGGGAGAATCCTTGCGGATGATTATAACTTTTTCAATGATATGCTGAAGAGCGAAACAAGGAAATCGAATCCCGAATCAACAGTTAATAAAATGAAAGTGAGAGAACCGCAGAATAACTATTTTAATACAAAAACAATTACATACCTCGTTGCTGGTCTTGCATCACTACAACGTGAGGTAACCTTACTCCGATTAGCCCAACTCGAAGCGGCTATACAGACATATCGATTAGAAAAGAAACAATGGCCGAATTCACAGGATGATTTAAAATCATATCTCCAGCCAATACCGCTTGACCCTTATACCGATAAACCATTTCTTTGGACTAAGAATTCAGCGAATCAACCGATTATATATAGTTTCGGCCCTGACCGAGCGGATAATATGGCAAAACTGGTTTATGACCCGACGAATGGAACGATTAGCAACGGAGATATATTTTAATCGATATAATTTAAGATAACGAAAGAACGGAGATACGAAAGAGCGTAAGAACATAAAATTTATAATTATTCTTTTTGTTATTCCACTTTGTTCTTCCGTTCTTCCGTTCTTTAGTTCTATAGTTTATTCTATAGGAGGAAAACTATGTCGGAGAATGCAATAGCAGTGCAGAATTTAGTTCGGAAGTTTGGGAAAACGGTTGCCGTAGACCATGTTAGTTTGCAGGTTAAAAAAGGGAGCATCTATGGTTTTTTAGGCGAGAATGGTGCCGGGAAAACTACCACCATAAAAATGATGCTCGGGCTCCTGAAACCGACTGAAGGGTCGATAGAAGTCTTGGATTTCAATCCGATCAAAGATGCAGTGGATATCAAGAAGCGGGTAGGGTATGTCCCGGAAGACCAGACCATGTATAACTGGATGACGGTTTCTGAAATCTGCTCATTTACCGGCAGTTTCTATCCTACCTGGAATAAGAAACTGGCTGACGATTTATTAACCCGGTTCGATCTGCCGAAATCGAAAAAAATCAAAACCTTATCTCGCGGAATGCAGGCGAAAGTGATGTTAACCCTAGCGCTAGCCCATGAACCGCAACTGCTGATCCTCGATGATCCTACTTCCGGTCTGGATGCCATTGTTCGCCGTGAATTCTTGGAGAGTGTAGTCGACTTGATTCAGCAGGAAGGCAGAACGGTTTTCTTCTCATCCCATATTATCAATGAAGTTGAACGAGTTTCCGATTATATCGGGATCATCCATTGCGGGAAAATGGTTATCGAAACCGACCTGGAACAACTGAAACAGCAGACTAAAAAAATCAGATTGATTTTCGAATCGACTCCACCGGATGCGGGAACCTTCTCCGGATTATTGAAATCTGAAAAAAGCGCCCATGAATTAGTGTTAACCATCGCAGATTATACCGCCCAGAAATTAACCGAATTGCAGAACCGGTTCCAGGCGAAATCGGCTGAAGTTGCCGACCTGAGTCTGGAAGATATTTTCGTTGAATACTGTCGGAAGAAAAACTAATTATAAACGATTCAAACGGATTGCTACGGATTCATACGGAACAAACATTATCCGGCTGTATCAGTTAAAATACGTTTACATCTGAGATTAATATGTTTAAATCCTTACTCTGGAAAGAATGGCGGGAAAACAGAACCATTATTCTCGGTGCATTATGTAGTATTCTGGGATTGTCCTTGATATTCTATCTCGCTTTAAGAAAGATAGGAGATGCATCGGCATTAGTCATTTTATATATTTGGCTGGGACATATCCTGATCCCGACTATTGCCGCGGGTATAACAGCAAACATGTTTAGCCGGGAGAAAAATAAATCGGATCTAGAGTATCTCTTTAGTCTGCCGGTATCGAAGTCTAAAATATGGTGGACTAAAATTGCGATTGGGATTGGAACAAGTTTATTGTTTTGCTGCATCCTCTCCATATTATTGGCGAGTATAACCAATTTCGAGCATAAAGAGGATTATTTCCCACTGGTTGCGATTTTATCGCTGGCGATGATGATGATCGCTTTTTCTGTGAGTACCTTAACCAGTGTTATCGGAACAAGATCAGGTACCGCAACATTCTATGGAGTAGCAATGGCTATTGGTAGTTACTTATCAAGCGTATTTGTAGTCAAACATATTGATATTCCGATGATCTATATTTTCAATAAGCACTTAGGAATCCCGGATTTTGTCTTGATATTCCTGATGATAGCATGCGGATTAACAATCATTTGTTCGTTCATATCATATTTTCGATTTGGACGTTAAATAACCCGAATAGTAGCCGATAATTCGAATAATATATCTCAAAATATTAGCTATCATTCGATTCATTTGCTATGTATAAATCCTTACTCCGGAAAGAATGGCGGGAAAACCAATCGATATTTATCGGTGCGATCGCCAGTATCATTTTGCTTTCA
>JBHGBB010000047.1:0-20589 GCA_041946755.1 bacterium
TTGAACATTATAATTTGATTCCGAATGGAATTAAACCGAAAAAAGCTCCGGAACCGGTACCGAAAGTGTATTATCAGAAACTTGCTGTTGATCGACCGCTGGAACAAATCCATTTCTGGTTGGGTATGGAATCCATCCCCCGGTCGCATCCGGACCGGTATATTTTAAGTGTGTTAGGGGTTATTCTTGGTGGCGGGATGAGTTCCCGATTATTCCAAGAGATTCGAGAGAATCTGGGATTGGTATATACCATTCATTCGTTTGGCATATCGTTTCATGATACCGGATATTATGCGATCGGCGGCGCTACCGGCCCGAAGAAATTAAATAAAGTAATCCAGTTGGTTAAATCGGAACTGAAAAAGATGACGCAAGAGCTGGTAACGGAAGAAGAGCTTAATAATGCTAAGGAACAGATGAAAGGCGGGATGGTGCTGGCGCTGGAAAGTACCAGTTCCCGTATGACCCGATTAGCGGATTTGGAAATCCATTTCGGGAAATATATTTCGCTGGATGAAGTTATCAAGCGAATCGATACGGTTACCCGGGAAGATATTATCCGATTGGCAACCCAGTTGTTTTCTGACAATAAACTGACTATGATAGCTATCGGTCCAACTAATAAGACCGATTGATTATAATATCAAAATCCCAAATCCCAATGTCAAATGAATATCAAATGACCAATGCCAAAATAAAGTGAAGGTATGTGTTTTGACATTTAAACTTTGATATTTATTTGGTATTTGATCCGCGGCGGCGGATTACTATTTGAACTTTAATTCTCATACCTTTATCACACCGAGATTACGGATAGCTATTTCCAAATCTACTCTTTTTCTATTTATTCTCATTATCCTAACGGTTTTTCTACGAATTTTTCTTCTCCATTCATTGCCTCCCGGCTTATGGTATGATGAAGCGATTAATGGTTTGGATTCTCTGAATATCTATCAAGGGAAAGCATATCCTCTCTTTTTTACCTCTTATGACCATCCACGAGAACCGCTGTTTCTCTATTTCATTGCGTTACTCTATCCAATCTTTGGCGTTTCGGGTTTCACGTTACGATTAGCGGCAGCGATTGTTGGAAGTATAACGGTAATCGTATTCTATTATTTCATTAGATATCTATTCGATAACCGGGTAGCGATTATCGCTTCATTTCTATTAGCTACTTCGAAATGGCATCTGATATTCAGCCGATTATCGTTCCGCACCATATTAACTCCCTTATTTATTATTCTGGTCTGCTATTTTCTGTTTAAAGCGTTCAATGAACGGAAACGAATCTGGTATATCTTAACCGGAATATGTTTGGGTATCGGAATGTATACCTACCTGGCTTTTCGATTGGTGCCAATATTGGTTTTAATGATAATAAGTTATCAGTGGCTTATCGAAAAGAAAATCCGAAATTCTCCGCCTCAAAGCGAGATCTCGCCAAAGGCGGAGAAAACCGAAATTCGAAATAATATTATTATTATTTTTCTAGTTTGGCTGCTGGTATTTCTACCATTAATCATCGATTATATCTATCATCCGTTTCATTTAATGGGTAGAACAGATGAAGTTACGGTATTCCAGAACGGATTAAGTAGCGGGATAACTAATATCGCATCGAATGCATTGAAAGTCGGGATGATGTTCTCTATTCCCGGGAAAGGCGACCCGGAACCGAAACATAATCTATCCGGAGAGCCGGAACTGCCGTTATTATTATCTATCTTCCTAATTATCGGAATCATCATCACATGCAAAAAGATTCGAGATACCAGATATTTCTTATTTTTGGTATGGTTTATACTCTTATTATTACCGAGTGTGTTTTCGATGGGTGCTCCGAATACATTAAGAACTACCGGTGCGTTACCGGCACTTTATGCATTAATTGCTATTGGTTTTGAATGGCTATATTCGGTTGGATTAATTAAGCTAAAATCGAATCGGCATATTTGGCTGAACCTTGTAGCGATACTATGTTTAATCTATAGCGGTACAGTAGGAATATATCAATATTATCGATGGACCACTTCGCCCCGGACTTGGCAGGTATTCAATGCAGCAGAAGTCGAACTGGGGAAACAAATCGCTGATTGGAGTTGGAAAACCAAACTGCCGATCTATTTACCGAAAGTGGTAGCTGAACATCCGACGGTTATCTTTTCATCGTATCCTTATGACTATTATCATTATGAGAATAATGATGCCGGCGAAATCTTGTCTCCGCTATCGAATACGGTATATATTATCATCGATCCGAAAGTTATCCGGTATCTGGAATCGGAGTTTCCGGATGGCAGCGTTATCCGGGAGTTTAGATTGAATACCGGGAATATCTGGGCAGTAGCGTATAAAACCTAATCATTGCAAAATGCAAATTTAGCATTGCAAATATTAAATTTAAAATGCTAAATGCTAATTGCTAAATGCTAAATGAATTGGTTTAAAAGAAATAAAATCGAAATAATCCTCTTCTTCTTCCTCTGGCTGATCTATGCCTATTTCGTACATAGCGAACCGGGCTGGAATATCAATACCCGGATAGATTTGATTTATGCGCTGGTCGACCGAGGAACGCTTGAAATCGATGCCTATTACAACCAACCGTCGAAAGAATATCTTACCAGCGATATCGCGGTATTTCAAGGCCATCATTATTCTGATAAAGCGCCGGGATTAGCTCTCCTAGGCGTCCCGATTTATGCCGGATTTATTAATCTCGCTACTCTAGTCGGCTGGCATCCGACTCCAACCTTATGCCGATATATTATAACTATTTTCACGGTCGGATTATTATCCGCTATCTTAGGAGTATTTCTCTATCGCTTCTTAGCCTATTTTAATGAAAATAAAGTATATCGACTGCTACTGGTGTTTGCTTATATGCTTGGAACCATCGCATTCCCCTATTCAACGCTTTTCTTCAGTCATATTCCCGCAGCGGCTTTTAGTTTTTTGGCATTCTATCTAATTTTCAGAAAAATGAGATATCAACAGTCAGACGCAAGGAGTCAGACGGTAGCAGTCATACATCAGAGAAATCTGGTTTCTAGCTTCTGGCTTCTGACTTCTGGCTTTTTATCCGGATATGCTTTGATTACCGAGTATCCGGTAGGAATAATCGTTATTGGATTAATAGTATACCTTTATTTTCAGCGGAAGAAATTCAGTGAAGTAATCTTATTTATCATTCCGATATTAGTCTGTTGCTCGATATTATTTATTATCAACTATCTTCAGTATGGAACCCCATTTGCGTTAGGGTATCAGTATGAACAAATCCCAATGTTTCGCACCGGTATGAGCCGGGGGTTGATGGGGATTACCTATCCAACAATAGATGCAATTTATGGGACTACCGTTAGTCCTTATCGCGGACTATTCTTCTGGTCACCGGTTCTGATTCTAGGATTAATCGGATTATTTTTCATGAAGAAAGATACCCGGTTTCGGAAAGAGTTCTGGCTGTTTCTTTATATTATAATCGCCTTCTTCATATTCAATTTCTCTTATTATACCTGGTGGGGCGGTTGGGCGACCGGTCCCCGGCATATTATTCCCATGCTGCCGTTTTTAAGTATCCCGATGCTCTATTGTTTCTCTCGATGGACGAAATTAAGTATCGGACTCACCTGCATTTCCATGGTAGTACTTTTTATCGCTACTGCGGCTGATCCCCAAGTCCCGGAACATATCTTATATCCTTTATGGCAATTCGCAATACCGAAACTACTCGATGGATATCCAACCTTAAACTTGGGAAATATCCTATTCGGATTGAATAGATTACCGAGCCTTATTCCAATCATTATTATCCTTGCCGTCGGAATTATCATTCTAGTTAAATTATCGTTGATGGAAAATAATAAAAGCTAACCGCAAAGCACGCTAAGTAAGCGCAGAGAGCGTAAAGTATCTTATTCAACTATTTAACTATCTAACTATTTAACTTGCATATGGTATTGGATTAACGCTACAATCTGGGCATAATGAAATACCGAAAATGGATTGTTTCTACCATTATAATCATTCTTATCCTTGGAATCGGTTATTGGCTATCGTTTTCTATCCATCCGAAACCCAGCCAACCTCTAGACTTGCCTGAAGGATATCGCGGGTATCTGAATAGCGATTCTCAAGCATCCCGGGTTGCATCAATGATTATTCTTGCCGGGCAAGGTGACGAGTTGGGAACCAAAGCGCTTATCGACTTCTATTCGCAACCGACTAATGGAGGATTTGGAAGCGCATTATGTTTTTCTTATTTTAGATATCATGATACAAATCAGTTAAAACCGGAATTGATAAATCAATTAATGGAATTAAATGGAGATGCAGTGCAGTTCATTCCAAAAGGGAAATTGCATGAGTATCTGCCAATGATAACAAAATTGACGGAACAGGGTTGTGATTCATATTATTTTCCTGATGTATTAGATGAACTAAACGACCGTGATTTATTTCAGAAGTATCATCGTGCTCTGCAGAAAAAAAAGCAATATACAAGTTGGAATTATCCTGTTTTATATTGGATTAAGGTTTATTATTCGCTATATTCTACCAATCCGATAAAAGGATATACCGAAATAGATTCGGAGTTTCCCAGCGTGCTAAGGAATAAAGTTAAATGGCATTATGCGGGGATACTCGCGCAAAATGGATATTACAAAGAAACAATTGATTTATGGCTACATCCTTTGCAAGATACTACTTCGCAAAAAGTTTTATATGATGCAATTCGGAATAAATGGGGAGATATCCCGGAATCGCAAAAAAAGCGGTTATCCGAACAAGATCGATTAATGTTTACGGTTGGGAATCGATATGTAAAAGCGATACGTAAAACTGCTTATACCCGGGAAGAATTTATTAACCTCTTAAATCATAAGGAATCTGGATTCTTACCTGATGCCATTAAATCACGTATTGATGCTGGGGATAAAGATTTAAAAGTATTGTTATTAAAAGAGGCGTTATCAACTAATAATAATCATCATTTAAATTATATCGCTGATGCCTTCGAGAAATATTGGGGTAGAATCCCTCCAGAGTTAAAAAACCGGTTGCAGGAAGTGCAAGAAGCAAGGATCAAAGCTGAAAATCTAGCAAATAAACGAATGATTGAAATGGATAAATATCAATATCAAGATTCGAAAGTGCCCTGGTTATTCCGACGATGGCAGGTTAGTCAAGTGGTTACCGATTTAAAAAAACTTCGAACGGGATTAGAGGCATATTTTGTTGACTGTTCTACATATCCTGACCGATTAGCACCTTTACTTAAACCGGTTGCGTATATACCGAAACTTGATCCTGACCGATGCGCGGTTTCCGGTTCATATAGATATTATTCAAATTATTATTATGGGAATTATGATATCGCCTCACCCGGGCCGGATGGAGTTTGGAATACTGCAATTAAACATTATATGTTATATCGTATGCTCGGTGGTCCTGGTAAATCGAGTCCACCATATAATCCAAATTATATAAAATGCGATGCGAAAGGGAATTATACTTTCCCAGATACATTTGAACCGGGATGCGATATAGTCTATACCATGTACGATTTTCATTGAAGTTGAGTAAATTACCCTTAGGGTATATCAGATTCTCTATTATCCGGTTCCGCGTATAATCCTCAATTCTAACTTGCAGGGTAGGTCGATAACCAACTATAATATTAACCACTGATTACACAGATTAATAACATGATTACTATTGATTAAAAAGATAATCGGTGTAATCTTTTTTGATACGGAGAGATGTCCGAGTTGGTCGAAGGAGCACGCCTGGAGAGCGTGTAGGTGGGTAACTGCCTCGTGGGTTCGAATCCCACTCTCTCCGCCATTTTTCGCATAGCGAAAAATGGCGAGATCTCGCCAAAAATCTTTTGGTTTTTGGCGGATCCGCTGTACGGCAACAGATATGCATTTGCCAAGCGAAAAATGGCGAGATAGATATGCATTAAGTCGATATCTTGAATTACACTAATCGAAAACCTGCAGAATAGAGTTCTATGGGCTTCGCCCGTGGGTAACTACGTAACTACAAAGTAGCAGATGTTTTAAAGAGGGGATAATCAAATGAAGAACGATATGCCCCGAAAAGTGTATCCGACGATTGCGTGTTGTGGTTTAGATTGCGGTTTATGTCCCAGATTCTATACCATAGGCCCTTCGAGATGTCCCGGGTGTGCCGGTCCTAATTTTTTTAATAAGCATCCATCCTGTTCTTATATCGCGTGTTGTGTTAAGAAACAGCAGCTAGAAGTTTGTGGCGAATGCATTATATTCCCTTGTTCTAAATTTAAACCTGAACCGGCATATCAACAAATACCGGAATCATCTTCCTATCCCTCAAGCAAGAAAATCATCCCGAATTTAAAGTTTATCAGAATTCATGGCATCAAGAGATTCATAGAACAGCAGAGAAAACGAATCAAACTATTAGAAACTATGATCAAGAAATATGATGATGGTCGGTCAAAGAGTTTTTACTGCAGAGCAGTAACATTACTTAATGTAACGAATCTAACCGGCTCTATAGAGCAAGCAAACCAAAAGATTAAACTCGATAAAATCAAACTAAATGATTCTAAAATGAAAGCATTGGTTCTTAAAGGGATAATAAACGATGCAGCTATAAAGGAAGGGATAGAATTAGTTAAGAAGAGGTAAGAGTAGATATACTCCAGTGAAAAAATAAAAGAGTATAATAAACGAAAGGAACTAAGATTATGAATACTCAAAATATCAAACCTACCGGATGTTGCGATCCATTCAATCCCGAACCCTGGCAGGAGAAAGAAATCGTTTGGCAGGATAAATTGTTTGTTAAAGATCAGGTGACCAGTTTCCTCCATATCCCGATAAATATGGGTAAGAAAATAGTTAAGAACCTGGGGTTAATTGACCAGGCAAATGCCAAAGCTTCTTATCAGTTAATGTTAACCGACGAAAAATCCATGTGGGGAGCGGATATCTATATAGATGTAGCGAAAGAAGTTCCCGGTGCCCAGATGGCGACCATATCCGGTACATTCATGACTAAAGTTTTTGAAGGTCCATACCAAAATGCCGGGAAATGGGCGGTCGAGATGCAGGATTATGTTAAAGGTAAAGGGAAAACAATCAAGAAACTCTATTTTTCGTATACTACTTGCCCGAAATGCGCGAAGGTTTATGGTAAGAATTATGTGGTTCTTTTCGCGCAGATTGATTAAGCTACTAAAAGATTTTATTATACTAAAAACAAAATCGCTAAGTTATTTATTGCTTGTTGCAGAAGACTAATTGCCTGCCACTATAAAATGGAAGCGCCACCTCCTTATAAATTCACTTTTAAACAAATCGGATATATGATTTTCAATCTGATCTTATATCCCGGTATAATCTTATTCCTCTCCGGGGATTGGTATTGGCTTGAAGGCTGGATATTTGCTCTGTGGTTTATCATTTCGGTTATTTCGACTACCCTCTATTTAACTCGGAAAAGTCCGGGGTTATTGCAAGAGCGGTTCCGGAAACCGGGTACCGGCGGGCAAAAAGGATGGGATAAATATTTTATGTATCTCCTGGTGTTAGCCAATATCTCCTGGTATATGATCATGCCATTAGATGCGAAACGGTTCGGATGGACCGCTCCTTTCCCCATCTGGTTCAAGGGTATCGGTGGAGTAGGGTTACTCGGGTCATATTATTTCATCTTCCGGTCGATAATCGCCAATCCATTCGCTTCCGGGCTGGTGAGAATCCAATCGGAGCGGAACCATCAACTAGTATCAACCGGGGTTTATGGCATGGTCCGGCATCCGATGTATCTGGGTGGGATAATGCTATTTCTCGGCGCGCCGCTGCTATTGAGTTCAAAATATGGTATAGTTATTGGAATCGGGATATCGCTAATGTTTATCTTCCGGATATATGGGGAAGAGAAAATGCTGGATACCGAGTTACCCGGATATCCGGAATATAAACTGAAGGTTAAATATCGGCTGATTCCAAAAATATGGTAATCCTTTCGGAGGTAGCGTTATGAATAAGACTATCGAAACCATTTTAAACCGGAGAAGTATCCGGTCGTATAAACGGGATCAGATTCTGGATGAAGAGTTAGACCTGATTCTTGAAGCCGGGAAATTTGCGCCTAGCGCCATGAACTGGCAATCCTGGCATTTTACCGTTATCCAGAACCCGGAATTGCTGGATAAACTGAATAATTATCTTAAAGCTTTCCTTCTGAAATCGGGGAATAAAGATATGGCTGACCGGGTGAAATCGAAAGAGTTCAATATCTTCTATAATGCCCCGACTCTAATCGTCGTTTCCGGGACTAAAGATGCGATTGCACCGCAAATCGATTGCGCGGTAGCGATCCAGAACATGTTCTTAGCGGCGGAATCGATGGGGATTGGTTCCTGCTGGATCCATGCAGTAGGTATGGCGTTAACCGCAACCGTTGAAGGGAAAGTGATGGCGAAAGAGTTAAAGATCCCGGAAGGATATACGATTTATGGTTCGGCAGTATTCGGATATAAGACCGAGCCGAATCCGAAAGCGTTACCCAGAAAACCGAATACGGTAACCATCATAAAATAGAATGTCAAATGTCAAAGCCCAAATGTCAAATCAATATCAAATGCTTTAATGCCAAATTTCAAAGTAAAGGATTGGAAATTAACCACTGAACGCACTGAAAACGGCTCATTTTAAGTTTAGCATTTAGCATTTTTAATTTTATATTGAATAATATCTCAGTATTTCTCTGCGAACTCTGCGGTTAATTATTTATATTATATGTACGCGAAACATTCCGCCCAGAACTATCAGCCGCTGTTGCCAGGAATTAAGATCAAGACCCTGGTGTATGGCGAGTTAACCTTAATGACCGAATTTGTTATGGATAAAGGGAGCAGCTTACCTGACCATACCCATCCGTATGAACAAACCGGATATTTGGTTTCCGGTAAAATCATCCTCTATATCGAGGATAAGAAACAGCAGATTATGGCGGGAGATAGCTGGTGTATCCCGAAAAACGTTCATCATCATGCGGAAATACTAGAAAATTCGGTGGCAGTTGAAGTTTTTGCACCTACCCGGGAAGAATATATCAAATACCTCGACCGAACTACGGTGGTTGAATAAATATTCCTTTCAGTAATCTATATCCTTGCCAAAAGACAGGTTTTTGCGTTACCTTAACTCAAATAAATCACACCTTTAAAATAGTAAATATGGTAGATATTACTTTTTCTGACTTTTTGAGTAAATTAGAAGAACTAGGTAAAAATGAATGGATCACTGTTTACGAAAGGCATTATAATGGTGAAGAAAACTTTAGCATTTATAGCGCTTTAATTGCAAATAATATAGTTGAAAAATCATTAAATTCTACATCTTTTGATTTACGAACCGATGTTGGTTTACATGTTCCTAAAGAAAATAATGACGAAGCAAAGAGGATTAATCATCAATATCCGAATATTGGTGTTAAAGCAATAGCGATTTTACGATATTTTAAAGGGTTAAAAGAGAGTTATTGGGAAATTTCCGAAGAATTTAGACATTATTTTAATTTATATGAGGATAAGAAAAATAATAAATTAATTTTGATAGGTGATAACGGTGATGATGAAGAAGTTATTTTAATATCTGAAAATAAAATACAAATTAAACTTAGATTGATAAAAAAATACCTTACAGTAAAGAAAATGCATCTTGCACTGTTATTTGATATATTCAGAAACTCAGAAAAAACAATTGAAGAATTAGAAACAGAGAAGTGTAACAAATCTATTAAAGGAAGGGATTTTATTTACAATATAAATATATATCCCCAGGAATCCCCTAAAATAATGAAATCAACGGGCCATTTGGTGGGCAAAAAAATGATTTCAGGATGGAAGGAATTTAAACCTAAAGATGATAAATATGTTGATTTTATTATTGGTATAAATGAAGATGGACAGGAAATATTATGTACCTGCGATGAGGATAAATTAGTAGATGATTCTGGAAAGAATGAAGGTGCACCAAGCGAAATAACACCTGTATTTTTCAAGAGAGATGTTTTGGCAAAATATTATTCTCAACCAGATAAATATTCAGTAAATGATGGATCTCTAGAATGCTTGGGATATTGGAAGTTAATTATAGACAATAATCATTACAAATATATAGTGGTTTTCTTGGGCGAATTGGGAGGATTACCGTACAAAGAACAATTATATTGGCAGAGCTTTAATGTTGCAACGCAGGATAGTATTAGTCGAACTGCATGGTTAAGAAACATTGCTGTTCAACGTGTAGATCCTGTGAAAAGTGATTTATATTTCAAACGTAAATATCGTGTATTACAACAGAAATGGGAAGAAAGATTTGGATGGAAATTATTCAATCCTCTGAAGAAAGGAGATGAGCATTGTTTTCAAACTTTGAGAATACCGCTTACCAATGAGCAAAAAGAATTTGATGAACAAGTATTGTCATTAGTAAAAGTCTTAATTGATTCGCTTAACGAAGCATCATTAGAAAAAGGCTTAGAAATAGAAGAAAAAGATGCTCAAGGATTGGATAAACTAGAAGCTTTTATTTTGTCAAAAGGATTTAAATTCGATACAAGGTTTAGGTATTTAAGGAAGTTACAAGATTTAAGATCTTCTTCGGTTGCTCATCGTAAAGGTAAAAAATATGAGAAAATAAAAAAATATTTTTCAATTGGGGAGAAAGATTTATCGGAAGTATTTGATAATATATTAAAAGAATGTATTTGCACTTTGAATTCTTTAGAACATCAATTCTTAGATAGAACTGATATATCCACTACTTAAGTTTAGGGCAACAGAACCATTCTTCAATAAAACTATTATTAATAGAAGCAAACTGACCTGCGGTCAGTTTGCTTTTTCTGTTATTATATTTGTGCTTTTACAACCATTTAATCCGAATTCCGCATTCCGAAATCAACAATAGGTATCTTATGTCTTGGATAGCGTATACGCTGATCGCTACGTTTCTGATGGCGATGGTGAATATTATCGACAAATATTTATTATCGAAACTGGTCGCGAAACCGGTAGTACCGTTAATGGTATTAGGGTTAGTCGGCGCGATCTCAGCGGTAATAATCTTTCTCATTCGGGGATTTAGTATCTTATCCCCATTCCATTTAATCCTCGCGTTCATTTGCGGGATATTATATGTCTGCATGGTATTTCTCTATTTCCAGGCGGTGAAAATAGAAGATATCTCAAGGATTATTCCGTTATTTTATCTATCTCCGATATATATTCTGTTTATCGCCTTGATATTTCTCGGAGAGCGATTCACTGCATCCAAGTATCTCGGTATTTTATTAATTGTTTCGATGGCAATCGTTATTTCGATGAAAGATATCCGGGCGTTCTATCTCAGTAAAGCGTTATGGTATATCGTTTTATCCTCATTTGCCGGCGCGGTTATCCAGGTGATCACCAAATATCTTTTAACCCAAAACGAGTTCTGGACTATTTTCGCTTATATCCGGTTCAGTGCGTTTATCGCCTTGATTCCGATATATTGGGTTAATATATCCGAACTGAAATCGGTATATCGGAGTACCGGATTCAAACCGATCGGGCTCATTATCGGTAACGAAACCTTAACCCTGGTTTCAACGATATTAGGTACTGCCGCGATTGCAGTCGGGTTTGTAACCCTCTGTAATGCTTTATCCTCAGTCCAGCCGCTGTTTGTTCTCTTATTCACCATCACCCTAAGTATCTTCTCTCCCCAGATATTGAAAGAAGAGTTGACTAAATCCGGGATATTAGTTAAATTTATAGCGATTATCCTGATGTTTATCGGAGTCCTCCTGATAGCATAACCGATAGAGGCTGAAGCATCATACAATTTCGGATTTCGGAATTCGGAGTTCGGAATTAAATCTGCAATCTGCAATCTACCATCTGCAATTGAGTAAAATGTCTCCTACAATCCCACCTTTTCTCATTTTCCTAATCAAGAGCTACTTTTTATTGGCTTTATTCCACCTAAGGTTGCCAAAATATTTATTTTGGTGGTAAGATAGAAAAGTTATAAAATTAAGAGTTAAGAATGAAGAATTAAGAGTTTAAAATAACAGTAGTTAGTAGAGAGCAGCTAGAATCTAGGAAGGACAGTCAAGAGATGCGAATGATAAGTATTTTCCACTAAGAACTCGCATCTCGAATCTGGTCACTCGGTATATATTAACCATTTAATCAGTATTATCAAGGAGGGCAGTGTATGCCGCGAGTAATGCATTTCGAGTTGCATGTAGATAACCCGGCGAAAGCGGTAAAATTCTATGAATCGGTTTTCGGTTGGAAAGCCGAGAAATATCCCGGGCCGTTTGAATATTGGATTTTAAATTCCGGAAATAATAATATTGCGGGGATCAATGGCGGGGTAACCAAACGGCAGGCTCCTTCAGAATCGGTGATTAATTATATCGCAGTCGATTCGGTAAAGGTATATCTCAAGAAGATAACCGATGCCGGCGGGAAGATTATCGAGCCGAAACAACCGATTCCCGGAATCGGGTATATGGCAATAGGTATGGATACTGAAGGGATAACGTTCGGGTTAATCCAGCCGGATATGGCAATTAAATAGAGGGAAGAAGGAAGAGGGAAGAAGGAAGAAGTAAGAATATAAAAATAAAATGTAGTTCGGTTAGGGTTAAGAAGTGAGTTAGGTAGTGTGGGGTAGTAGCTAGTTAAATACCAACTACTCAGACTAACAACTTATCCGCCTAAGGCGGAAACCCCTTACCTTAACCTAACTACAATATATAACATATTATTCTACCTTTACCATTATGACTCCATCGAAATGTATTAAATGTAAAACGTTTCCGTGTACTGATATTGATAAGAAAGTATATCTGGTTCCATTGATAGAACTCAATCCGGGGAAAATTAAATTGGTTATGGTATCGGAAGCTCCGCCGGTAGATAAACAGGATTATTTTTATGCTGCGGGTACTCCGAACTATTTGCAAACTACTTTGCAAGCGTTTAACGATGCAGGGATACCGGTAAAAACCATGGCTGATATCCTGAAATTAGGGGTATATATAACTACCGCGGTTAAATGCGCTAAAACCCAGTATGCGATATCGCTGGATACTATCAAGACCTGCTCCCGGATACTAGAATCGGAACTAGCCTTATTCCCGACCGCAAAAGTATATATGCTGATGGGCGATGTGGCGATAAAATCGATGAATGCGATTGCGAAACGTACTGCCGGGTTGAGAGTTATCCCTAATGGTTCGACTTATAAGATTCGGAAACAGCAGTTCTATTTTAATGATATCCGGGTATTCCCTTCATATCTCCAGACCGGTGGGAATTATCTGATTGAAAAAGCTAAACGAAGAATGATTGCTGAAGATATCCAAACCGCGTTCAATCTGCTAAAATCATAAAGATATAAGATATTTTGAATCCGGTATCGCGCTCTTGCGTCTAACCAAATATTAATCGGATAACATAACGTTTTATTTTCAATATCTCACTTATACAAGGAGGAAAAGGTTTATGGAACCTATCGTTCAAAAAAGGAGTATGCCGCTGTTAGGGGATAAATTCCCCGAAATAAAGGTTCAGACTACGAAAGGGGAAATCAATCTACCGAATGATTTCGCCGGGAAATGGTTTGTATTATTCAGCCATCCCGCGGATTTCACCCCGGTTTGTACCACCGAATTCGTTGGTTTCCAGAAACGATATGATAAGTTTAAAGAGTTAAACTGCGAATTAATCGGGCTTAGTGTCGACCAGGTATTCTCCCATATTAAATGGATCGAATGGATGAAACAGAAACTAGAAGTAGAAATCCAGTTCCCGGTAATCGCTGATACCGGCGCGGTAGCCGATGCGCTCGGTCTAATCCATCCGGGGAAAGGTACCAATACCGTTCGAGCGGTATTTATCGTCGATGGTAATGGGATTATCCGAATCATCTTCTATTATCCGCAAGAGTTGGGTAGAAACATGGATGAGATTCTTCGAGCGGTAGAAGCGATGCAGATTTCCGACCTGAATAAAGTCGCGATGCCGGCGAACTGGCCGAATAGTGAAGTGGTTGGCAGCCATGTGATTATCCCGCCACCGAAAGATGTTAAAACCGCTAAAGAGCGATTAGCGAACGCTAATACCGGAAAGTATGAATGTCTGGATTGGTGGTTATGCCATAAGAGACTATAGATAGATCGATTATTCTCCGTTTCGTAAATCATAATAGTATGGACTGCGGGAGTTCTACTCCCGCTTTTTTTATGGGGGAAGCTTGCTTCTCCGAATTGAGGATATGTTAGCATGCCAAAGTAAACTTTAGCATGATATAGCGCAAGTAAACTTGCGCATTCCAAAGGTTCCATCAATTAGTGATTCATTCTCTCCTCGCTTATTTTGGTATAATATTTCTTAAACTCTTATCGGAAACTATATGCCACTTAAACGAATATGTATTTTCGGTAGTTATAAAGACCTGAGTCCAACCGAGAAACAAGATACCGTCCGGTTAGGTAAACTCCTGGCAGAACAGGGGTTTGAGATTATTTCCGGTGGGTTCGGGGGGACTATGGAAGATATCTCGCAAGGGGCGAAATCCGTCGGTGGGAAGACTATCGGGGTAACCTTCTACCGCTGGGGAGAACCGAAATATAGCGGTGCGAATAAATATATCGATGAAGAGATAATTGCCGAGAATCTATGGGACCGAATCAAGATTATGCTGGAAAAATCGGATACGTTTATTATTTTCCCGGGTGGGACTGGGACGCTATTAGAATTAGCTGCGGTATTAGAGCATATTAATAAAGGATTGATGATACCGAAACCGGTAATCGCTATCGGTAACTTCTGGAAACCGGTTTTGCTGGTATTGAATAAAGAGCCGGTATTTATTAACCATCTGAAACAGAAGCATCATATCAATCATTGCGCAGAGTTGGTAACTTTCGTCGATACCGTCGATGCGGCAGTAGAAGTATGTATGAAACTTCTCTAGCATCTATATAAAATGAAGATGATTGGGGTAGGGGCGAGGCATTATTCAATTTCGGATTTCGGAATTCGGATTTCGGAATTAAATCTGCAATCTGCAATCCATAATCTACAATTGAGTAGCGAGTCGTTCCTACTGCAGCAATATCATGTTTAACCAGGACATAACCATACTCCAAGCTGAAATAGATGATGCCGCCGATATATTAACGTTGCAGAAGATAGCATATCAGAGTGAAGCGGAACTATATCAGGATAATCAGATTCAGCCGTTAGTCGAGACGATCGATGAACTCCGGCTCTCGTTTCAGGATAAAACGTTTCTGAAAGCGGTTATCGATACCCGGATAATCGGCTCGGTTCGAGGGTATGAACAAGATGGGACCGGTTATATCGGGAAACTGATCGTCCATCCAGAATTCCAGAATCTTGGGATCGGTCAGAAGCTTATGGCAGCGATCGAAATCCGGTTTGGTTCAGTGCAGAGGTATGAGCTATTCACCGGGCATAAAAGCCAAAGAAATATTTATCTCTATCAGAAACTCGGGTATAAAATATTTAGGCGCGAGAAGGTATCGGAAAATTTGGAATTAGTATATATGGAGAAGAAGAATATAGCGATGAATAGCCCCGATTTTTAAATCGGGGGTTTTAAATATGGTAATTCGTATGGGTTTTAACCCAGTTTATAGTTTAATAATGCAATCTAATTTAACGAAGATATGATTCTGGGCTAAAGCCCTTTTTACAACGCCATTTTGGCCCCCCTATCTAAAGATAGGGGCTATTCAGGTATAAGCTACTATATGAATTGAATCGCCCCGATTCCCGGAACATAACGGGGTAAATTTTAAATCGGGAATCAAGAATATAAAGAGTTAATTGGGTTATAACTCAATCCATTATAGGAAAAGATAAATGCTAATCAATAAAACCCATCCTTTATTAGAATTCAAAAATGTTACGGTACTGAAAGGTGCAGAACATAAAAAGGTGTTGGATTCGATCTCGTTAACCATCCATGCGGGCGAGAATATCGCTATCCTCGGGCCGAATGGAGCCGGGAAATCCTCGTTAATTAAAACCATTACCCGGGAATATTATCCGATTCCGGATGGTGCAGAAGTTATCTCCCGGATATGGGGGCAAGAGGTATGGAATGTATTCGATCTGAGGTATCTATTAGGTATCGTTTCCAATGATTTGCAATATACCTGCACCCGGGAGATCACCGGGTATGAGATTATTCTTTCCGGGTTTTTCAGCAGTATCGGGTTATATCAGGAGCGGATATCTAAAACCATGAAACAGAAAGCCGACCAGGTTCTAGCATTTCTGGAAATCGAGCATTTACAAGATAAGGTTATGACCGAAATGTCGTCCGGTGAAGCCAGGAGATTTCTTATCGGCCGGGCGCTGGTACATGACCCGAAAGCCCTGATACTCGATGAACCGACTAATAGCTTGGATATCCATGCAGTGCATCGGTTCAGGAATATATTAAGGAAAATCGCTAGGTCTGGAACCAGTATTATTCTAATCACCCAGCATCTGCAAGATATTGTCCCGGAAATATCCCGGGTGGTATTAATGAAACAGAGCCGGATTTTTATGGATGGTAAAAAAGAGGAGATATTAACTTCCCGGAATATCGGGAAACTGTATGACATCGCGGTCCAGATTAAAGAGAACAACGGATATTATTATGTAGTGGGATACTGAAAGGCTGGTTAAATGGCCTGCCTGCGCGAAGCCGAAGCATGGATTTTATCCAAATAGAATAACCCTATTCCAGATAACACTTACTTCGCTTCGGCATAGGCAGGTTAAATAGTTAAATAGTTAAATAAAAGCAGTCATCAGATATGAGTTGTCAGATGTGAGTGGACAAACCGACTGTTGATAACTAATATCTGTCTACTTTACCTAATAAGATAGAGACAATATCCGTGGTTTATCTATGGTAAATTAAATAGTCGGAAATTGTTTTCCAGTTCGTTTTAAAGTCTCTCGATAATCTTTTACCATTTGGTAAAAGATTGTTTTGGGTAGGAAATCGAGTCTTCCGATAATCTTTTGCCAAATGGCAAAAGATTGTTTTGTATAGAAACTGGACAGTTCCAGTAATTCTTTTCCATATGGAAAAGAATTATTCCAGGTCGGATTTATTATACTTCAGCATTATTCTACCGCTAGAACCATATCCAAACTCTATTCTAACCTTATCAACTAACTTCGTTTTACCCGGTTTTATTTACATGCTTCGAGTAGGGGCGAGGTTTCCTCGCCCGAAACTGGTTTCTCTATACTAGTTCATGGGCAGGGAAACCCTGCCCTTACCTGAATCTCATCCCAATTCCAAGTTAACCCACATCGGAAAATATATCCCTTTTCCCCGGGTTTCTGGGTATCCCGATCCCGGAGTTGCACCGAACGAGATCGATCTCGTTCGGTGCAATCCCGGTGGAAAATAATGATAAGGCAAGATAAAAGATAACTTAGTGACACTGTTTTACGATAGAATATCTGGATAAGAATAATGCATTAGATAATTAGAATAACCAAGTATGGGTAAAGTCAGTATCGTTAAAACCAATCTCGGGATTAAACCGGCATTAATCAAATCGATAGAGCTTATCGGTGGACTAGAAAAATATCTCAAACATACCGATAAGATAATGCTGAAACCGAATATTAATGGTACTGAAGGGATAACCAGTCTAGACTTAACCGAATCAATAATTCAACTGCTTAATGATTTTGGAGTTAAAGAGATACTGATTGCTGAAGCTGCGTTCGGGCCGCCGCATTTAACTGATACCTTCTTCCATAAAACCGGGTATACCGGGTTAGCTAAAAAGTATGGATTGAAACTATTAAATCTAAATAAATCGGCTGTTAAACAGGTTGCCGTAAAAACCCCATTAAGTTTGGAAACGATAAACCTGGCGCAGGAAGTGTTTGCAGTCGATACTATCATCAATATCCCGGTGATGAAAGTGCATTATGCGACCGGAATAACCTTATCGCTTAAGAATCTGAAAGGATTATTAGTTGGCGATGAGAAACGGCATTTCCATGAAATCGGGTTGGATAAGGCCATAGTCGATTTGAATAATACCATCCCGCCAACCTTGAATATAATCGATTGTATCTCTGGTATGGAGAAGATGGGCCCGCGTGGCGGGGATATGGTGCAATTAGATTTCATTATGGCTGGTGGGGATCGGGCTGAAATAGATTATCTCGGTACCCGGATTATGGGGTATACTCTGGATGAAGTCAAACATCTGAAATATTTTCTGGATTCGCATCCGATTAATTTGGATGCTATCGAAATAGTTGGTGAAACGATTGATCAGGTAAAATATCCGTTCAAGAAAGCGAAATTAGAAGCGATTATTCCCAAACGGTTCCGGCATCATGAGAAAGATGCATGTAGTACCTGCATGAATGCGCTATTATTATCATATCAATTCCTGGAAAAAGAGGCGGACCATGATATCGATATCTATTTAGGGTCGATTTTGGTTGACCCGGAGTTGGGGAAAGGAATCAAAATCGGGTTCGGGAATTGCTGTTATAAAAACCTGCGGGATAAAATGCCGTTCGATAAATTCATTCGCGGCTGCCCGCCATATCCATTCGATTTGAAAAAGGCTTTGGAATAAGGGTAAAGCGAGTATAATTATAAACTTTACCTAGGGTACACTCTATTGTCATTGCGAGGAGAGTAGCGACGAAGCAATCTTAACTATCATATTATAAACGGGATTGCTTCGCTTCGCTCGCAATGACAGCAGGAATATTTTTACAAAAACGCTAAATCTAGAGGGTAATGAGATAAATACAGTAATATGATTTATAGATATTGTCGACGCTGGATATTATTGTTATCAGTTATTCTATTCTGCGGACATGGATATCAAGCATATGGTATGGAACAATTCCCGCGGTTAATCGTATCCGAGAAAAAGATTAAACAGGAAACTGATAATTATCAGCTCAATATCCAATATCCGATAACCAGTAATCGCTCGATCAACCGGGCGATTGACCGGTTGATCCAAAAAAATATTAAGATATTTAAACAGGAGCTCAGCCCAATCCGTATTTCTCCTGACTGGCGGAATGAACTCTGGTGCCGATATACTACTACCCAATATTCCAACCGGATCGGCAGTTTCCGGTTCGATATCTATACCTTTACCGGTGGCGCGCATGGGAATACCGAGGTGATCACTAAAACCTATGATTTCAAGACCGGGAAAGAAGTTATAGTGACCGATCTATTCTATCCGAAAAAAGATTATTTAATGCAGATATCGGAATTAGTCCGGCCGAAATTAACCAGCCAATTGGAAATGCCCGATTTAAATTGGATACAATCCGGGACCGCACCATACCCGAAAAATTATCGGGCGTATATGCTAACTCCATCAGGAATCGTATTCGTATTCCAGCAGTATCAGGTCGGGCCGAGAGTAGTAGGCATGCCGGAAGTAGAACTTAAATGGGAAGAAATAGATAAACTCCTCAGTATGCCATTTCGATATCCAATTAAATCATAATATCTTATTGAACCTAAACATAATCAATCCGGAGTATTAAGACAATCTTTTGTAAATTGTTTTGTCTTTTTGATATAATAACAGCAATACCTAAACAAAAGGAATCGCAATGAAAAAGTATGAATATCATCGGATTGAAGAGTTAGAAACCCAGCTAAAAAAAGCGAAGGTTAAACCGGCAATCATCACCCGGATTATGCGCGGTGGAGATAAAATCCTTAAGAAATCGAAACCGGTAGAGAAAGCTGAATGGTTAAGATTAGCGATGGAACGGATGGATGCGGTATTACCCGCTTCGGTGCGATATCAGGTCAGAGAAGAATGCGCTTGTAGTACTACCGGAGGCAGACTGAAACTCATTACCAAACTTAGCGCCGAAAATCCTGAACTAGATCAGTTTTTTATAGCGGTCGATCGATCGCATATATTCGGGAAATCGGTTAAAAAGCAAGGGAAAACCGTTTATGTCGATTTCGGGTTAACCCAATGTGTCTGCAGTCCGAAATTCGCTACCGAGTTGGTTTCGATAACCTATTGCCATTGTTGTAAAGGGCATATCATAAAATTATTGGAAGCAGCATTACAGCAACCGTTACGCGGAGATGTAATTTCTTCCGCTTGTTCCGGGGGTAAAACCTGCCGGTTTGCAATTTATCTATCTTGAAATCAGGAGGATGAATATGAAAAAAGGCGATAAGAAATTACCGTATGTAGTTTTGCATATTGCTATTAGCGCTGATGGTCGGATAGATTGGTTTACCCCGGATATCGGTATCTATTATCAGCTAATATCGGTATGGAAAGAAGATGCAACTTTAGCCGGTAGTGATACCATTCAAAAACCGGGTGAAAAAATCCCGCCGGAAAGAGAAACGGATTTCGCACCGGTAACAATCGATCCGAAAGATACCCGGCCGTTAATGGTTATTATTGATAGTAAAGGGAAGGTACGGAACTGGCATATATTACAAGGCCATC
>JBHGBB010000048.1:0-19827 GCA_041946755.1 bacterium
AGATTGGTGTTGATAGAATAACTATAGGCAAGAAAAGATTGGAGGAAGTGTCTCTATAACCAAAGAGACCGTGGACAGTAGGGGCGCGGTTACCGCGCCCTTGGTTTCGGGCGGGGAAACCCCGCCCCTACCATAGACATCCGGAATCTAACCCGAATTGGTCCGACCAATTCGGGTTATACACCGGTATCGAAAGATAAAAAGGTTATGGTAGGGGCGACTCACTGAGTCGCCCGATACCATTTTTCAAGCAAGACATCATCTAAGATATAATTTGACTTGCATATAGCCGATAATAGTTGTATATTAATTGCAGATTTTTTGCCTGAATAGGAAAGGAAATCCAAGTATGGATAAGAAAACAATTCTCTGGATTAGAATCATGAGTGGAATTTGTGTTCTCATCGGACTAATCTATTTAGGGGCAAGTATTTGGGTGGTTATACTTTCTATTCCGCATAAGGTTACCCGGATCATCTGGGCTACTGAAGCCTTATTTATCCTCTATGCCATCTGTTTTATGATCGGGGGTATCGGGGTAGCGTTCCAGCGTTACTGGGGAAGAGAGATGCTGATTGGCATTATCTGGATTGATATCGTTCGCGAAATATTGGTTATTTTCTCTCCGATACTGTTAAACCTGATAAACCCAGACCGGGTTCACTCTTCGAATGCCGGATTCGGTATCATTCAAGGTATCATGTATTTCATTTTATTATTCGAACTCATCATGGTCTGGTATTTAAACCGGAAACCGGTTAAACAACTGTTTATGCCAACCATTCCCAATAAACGGTCTGATGAATAATCTCCTATTGAAAAGGAACCATAACCATTTCAGAAAATGATAATGAACCCTCGTACCGGCCAACATCCATATACCTTTAAGAAACGTATTTCGGTTCCAGTAACCATGAAATATCTATTATATCTACCGGAACCATATCAAACCACAAAAAAATCATGGCCGTTAATGCTATATCTCCATGGTGCCGGAGAACGAGGAGAAGACCTCGATAGAGTTAAACTACATGGGCCACCGAAATTGATTGCTGAATATAACCGGCAATTCCCATTTATCATCGTATCGCCCCAATGCCCGGAAGGAGAATATTGGTCTAGCGATATCTCGATTATCCGACTCAATATTCTGCTCAACGATATTATTGCCCGATACCGGGTAGATAAATCCCGAATTTATGGTACCGGCTTGAGTATGGGAGGGTTCGGCACCTGGCGAATGGCAATCGAGTTCCCGAACCGGTTCGCGGCTATCGCACCGATTTGCGGTGGCGGGATTCCGGAAAAAGCTTACCGAATAGCTAAGCTGCCGGTATGGGTATTTCATGGCGCGAAAGATAAGGTGGTGCCAATCCAGAAATCGATAGAGATGGTTCAAGCATTAAAAACAGTCGGGAATAAGGTTCGGTTTACTATTTATCCCAACGCCGGGCATGATTCCTGGACGAAAACCTATAACAACCCAGAACTATATAACTGGCTATTAGCTCATCAACTGAAAAACCATAAATAAAATAGGGAATTTTAAAAACAATATTTTAAAAGGAGAGAAATTAAGTATGGATAAGGGCAAAATATTTTGGATTCGGATTATAAGTAGTGTCTGTATTCTATTCGGATTACAATATCTCGGAGCAAGTATACTCTTTTCTATTATTATGGGGATAAAAGAATTTGCCGGCTTTTCTTTGGTTTTTCTAGCATACTTTATCATTTATACCATCGGTTTCATTGCCGGTGGGATCGGATTATGGCGATTACGCCAGTGGGGAAAAGGCATTTTGATGACTATTTTTAGTATTGATATTATAACTTATATGCTGGCTATGATATTTATGATAACTAAGTTGCATCCGGCTCTCACGGCCGATTCGTGGTATAAACCTTTCGGAGCATTTTATGCAGTAAAAGTATTTATCGAACTGATACTGCTGGTTTCATTGAGCCGAATGAACCTTAAAAATATATTTATATCAAAAACCCCTGATGACCAGTCGATAGAGGAAATCCCAGTTGAAACCAATAATTAGGAAACCAAGATTTTAGAAAACTCGCTATTTTAATTAATGGGATTCATTTTTAAGTTTAGATTATATGTGACATAATTAATAGATACTATCTGGTGAAAGGAGAGAATAAATAATGGAATCGAATTTCAACCCCGGTATGGCGGGAATGCCGATTGCTGCGGTAGGGTTTATGATCATCTGGGTTATATTAATGGGCGGTATGGTTATCGGCTATATTTTTATGCTGATTGCTTTATGGCGGGCCTCGAAAGCGCATCAGGCGATTGCTGCTTCGGTTAAAGATATCGCCGAGCATCTGAAATCAAAATCGTAATTACTAATACTGATTTGAGTTAAGGAAAGAACGTATTATGTTACATCGTAGGACCGCTTTAGGATTAATAGCGATCGCATGCCTATCAATCTTCGCGTTCAATAGCTGCTCAAAAAAGGATATTAATGCCAAAGACCAACAGGGCAGAACCGCATTAATGCTCGCAGCGAAAAAAGGGGATTTCAACCAAGTCCAAAAATTAATTCGGAAAAAAGCTGCGGTTAACGTCTGGGACAACCGGGGGTGGACTCCGCTGATGTTCGCTATTCCGGATACTACCATAATGAACCTGCTGATTCAAAAACAAGCGGATATCAATGCCATGACCCGGACCCAGGAAACGCCTTTGATGCTCGCAGTCGTACATGGAGATATACCTGCTGTAGAACTGTTACTCGATAATAAAGCTAATCCCGATGTACAAGACCAATATGGCCGCACCGCATTATATCGGGCGATAGTATTCGGCTATACTGATATTATCCAGCGGTTAATCGAGAAGAACGCAAATGTTAATCTGAGAACCACTGCCGGAGAAACCCCTTTGATAGTAGCGGTTAAAAATAATGATCTTGACACTGTTCGTACCTTAATTTACAAAGATGCCGATGTAAATGTTAAGTATGGTAACACCACGGCATTATCAATCGCGAAATCCAATAATGCAACTGAAATAGTTAAACTCCTAAAAGCTGCCGGCGCGAAGTAACTGCTGATGAGAATAGCGAGGATGCTATTGTTTATAGTTAGTATAACCACTTACAACCTATGTTCCATTGAGGAATAAACGATTTGACATTGCTAGCCCAAAAACTATTTCGCAATCAGCAACAGATTAAATCGCTTGCGGCCGCCGGACCGGATTTCATGCTTGCCGGCAGTTTCCTGATGGTTTGGTTCTTTCCTTATGCACTGGGTGAAGATACCATAAAATATTTTATCGTTTTAATGACGTTAGAATTTATTGTTATCCATTCTACCCTATTCTTAACAGTGCTCAGTATCACGGTCACCCCTTTATCCAAAAAACTCGTTTATTTTGGCGCGGTGGTATTATTCTATTCCTTGTTCGCCGGAGCATTATCGCTGATGTTCGGATCTATCTGGCCGCTGATCTCATTCTGGACGTTAACCCTCATCAAATATCCCGGTCTGATTTTCTTAAAATCATTCTCTCGAGAATTCTTCTGGTCGATTATCTCCTGGCTGGTGATGACATTGACCTATTTCGGTGGAGTGTTCGTAACCATGATATTACCGATCCCGCAATTCGGATTAACTGATGCGGTTATCAAACAACTAAACCTGCCGGGTGGCGGTGCCTGGATAGAAGAAACCTATCGGCTCGTTGCGTTCGGAGTCATCTATTTCACTACTCTCGGCTTATATGAACTATTCATCTCACTGAAATTCACCGGAAAAGAAACTAAAGAAGATACTGGTTTTGCCGTAGACTAATTACCATTTTACTTTAATAAGTGTTTATCCGGATTAATCTGTGGTTCTGGAAGGCCTTTTACTTATAATAATCCCCAACAGCGAACCGAGTAGCGTTAAGATTGTTATTCCCGCACCGAGATATAAAGAAGTCGGTCTGAACCGAAAGATAACAGTATGGTTTCCTGCAGGGAGATATATCCCACGCAGAATATAATCGGTAGAATATATTTTGGTTCGTTTCCCATCAATCCATGCCTGCCAACCCGGATAATCGATTTCACTTAATACCAGAAAACTATTTTGCGGACTAGCTGTTTTCAGTTCTATCCGATTCGCCTGATATTTGGTAAGCTTCGGTAGCGGCTGAATATCTTCAGCCCGAACCGGGACTAAAGGTTCGGATAACGGCTCTTCTAAATAAGCTACTTGATATAACTCTGTTGATTTATCTGCTAAGGTTGCAAGCAACTTCTTCTCATCCGGGATAACGTCTACTTGATGAACCAGAAACGCCCGCGGGTAAACCGTTTTATTCCGATATATCCGCATATCATTGAATTCAGCTAATTGCTCAAACTGCGTTTCATCATTCTGTTTAATTAAGGTTACATTCTGGACTACCATAACTCCGGGTACTTGTTCATGGTTAAATATGATGGTTTTCGGAACCAGCGGTTGAGAGAATCTTATTCGAGTATAGAAGTTATGCAGCGTATATTCCTGCCCGACGACGAATCCAATCCAGGTCATTGCCGGGGTTGACGGCATCTGATGCGCACCGGGAGTGGTTTCGGTTCGCCAATCAGCAGTCTCGATTCCAGCCCGAATGGGAAGCTGTTCTTTCTCTCCTTTCGTCCCGAGAACGGTTATGGTACCAAGCTGGGCTCCTTGTTGCGTCTCTAAATGCTGGTCAAGTAAAGAAATCAGACCGAGTTCTACACAAGGTGTATCGATCGATACAGGAATCTGCATCTCTCGCCCGGGGACTAGAACCATTTGCGATCGATGAATACTAACCTCATTCACTTCACCGGCAATATATCCGACATTCAGCAGATTCAGGAACCGGGGATTACAAGTTGCTATCGTTGCCATTCGCTGCGGGTCTTCGGTTTCCGACCGGCCGGCAAGTTGTTTCATTAAATCGACATACCGCTGCAGCATCAACGGATCATACCCTTGCGCATCCGGCAACCGATATAACTCCGCTAGTTTCGGCGCCAGATATTCCCGGAACCGGTCATCGTTCTGGTCGATTGAATATAACCGGGATGATTCAAATCCGATAATCCGCATCGGAGCTTGATTGGATAGTTGTTTCTGCAGCAATACCGCTGATTGCGGAGTAGCTAAATATTCTTTTGCATAAATAAACCGTTTATTAATCCGAGGAGAAAAACAGTATAAATCCAGGAGGATGATTGATAGTATCATTATCTGGAATATTCTAAGTCTGATAATGTTTTTCGCATACAGAATGAACGATATTGCGCATAAAGCGGTAAACACTGCTAAGTTCGACCAGCGGTATAGAATCGGATCTGCCCATTTGGTATCTAATAGTGATATCATATTCGCATACCCGACCCGATAGAAGAAATAACCGAGAATTAAAATAGAACCTATAAGCATGAAGTAACAAAGGAGAATCAGCAAACCGGTGACCCGGTGATCCGGTGAAGGTTTTGTCGCCCATACACCATTTCGCCCTTTCTCCGGTTCGGAAATTTCTGACTTCTGACTTCTGACTTCTGACTTCTTTATTACGGCTTCTATCCCATAGGCGGTTAAGACCGACCCAGCGAATGCTAGCAAGATCAGACTCCGACAAGGGAACGTTAATGATCTTAATCCCGGGAGATGATAGAAGATATAAAAGAACGGCGCATATCTTCCGCGGGCGATTAATATCGCTAGTATTGCTATGGTTAACCAGAACCAGAGATAGCGTTTATTATTCCCTGGTCGAATAAAGGCTAGTAGTATCAGCAACAATCCGGCTACTCCGAAATAAGCTGAAGCATCCAAGAATTCCGGGGTCTGGGTGCCGCCAAGAAACGATGCGAGAATCCAGTTGGTTTTCAGCGGAGTTTCTACCACCTGATCGAAAGTCAGGTTCGCCCGGATACTACGAACGAATAGTTCCTGCCCCGGAATAAGCTGAATCGCTCCGATACCGAGACCGATGAGGATTATGATTATAATCAGATAAATAGGAAGTAGATATTTTTGGTACTTGATACTTGGTACTTGATACTTAGCGACTCCGATAGTAAAGAGCGCATATATTAATATTGCTAAAATCGGGTAGAACATATGGTGCGGTGACCCGATAAGGGCGATGATACCCAAAACCAATCCGGCATAAATTGCGTTCCGGTACGACTGGTTATTTATCGCCCTAAAAGCAAATAAGAAAAAGAGCGGTATCCAAACCATCGAATAGAATAAGGTCCCGCTCATGATTAATTTCGCTTGCAGATAACTGCCATGGATGAAACCGAAGGTTCCGCCAGTTGCTGCCGTTCGACCAAGATTCAGCGACCGCAGAAAAAGATACATAAAAACTATTCCGAGTAGATAATGCAGAATATAGAATATCGGCATCCCCGGGATAACAGAAACGAAGTTAAACATCCAGCGGAGTGGATAGAACATGGCATATTGCGGTTCAGCAAATACCGGGAATCCGCTGAATTGATATTGGTCCCAAAGAACCAGCGGGCGGAGTTGGGCTAACGAAAATAAGGGATGGTAGAATGCCAGGTTGTCGAAATCAAACGGAATCATGCCGATAAACAGTTGGTAGTTTATCAGAATCCCGGAAACTAAAATTAATGCTAAACAGCCGAGATCTTTTCGCATAGGTATATTTAATGAACCATAGAGAACGCAGGAAATATCATTTTATGGTATACAATTCATAACCATTAACCTCGGTTATCTTCGTTCCATATTTCGCCAAGAGGTCAGAGATAACCGAGTCTCGGGTTGGAGTTGCTGGGAATACCAGATGGGTTATCGACCAATCATGAAGCTGAGTATATATCTGGTCAGCGGTATAATGCCGCGCAACTAAATCGTCTAGGGGCGAAATATCAAACTCGCTACTTGCCAGATATCTTCGATCGCAATAGAGCGCTGCATATCCTCCGGGAAGTAAAACTTTTGTATTCTCCGGAAGATTAGTATTCAGATATTCAAACATCGGATATATCTTGATATGATCTTCGAGATAATCGGCTTGATGCTGCTTCCCAAGAACCGGTATCCAGGACTCTTTAAAATCCTGGACGAAAGCGATTTTCATATGGATAAACGTCGCTAGCATAATCAGGCATAATAAAAAAATGAAAAAAGTCGGACGAAGCAGCATCGATCTTGGTTGGAATTGCGATATTCGTTCTATCGCTAAAACCAACGCATAACTGATTACTATCGCTAGTATTGGATATGTCGGATAAATGAATCTGCCATCGGAACCGCCTTCAACTACAGCATAAATCAGCCATGCGATTAAACCATAGCCGGTTAGCCATTTTATCTGCCGGGATATCTGCTTAATAAATAACAGCGGAATACAGACGATAAAGAACGCGGTGATGATACCGTTACCGTTAATATTAATCGAAATAAACGAGTTCCATATCCGGTCGATAATAGCTCCAAAACTCATGGGGGGTAACGACCTGATTGAAGCGAAATTCTGTCCGGCGATATCATATGGATGCGGACTGGTAAAGAATCTTGATAATAAGGGATATATCGGATTATGGGTATAGACATAGTTCCGGACTAACCAAGGAAAGACTGGTACTACAAGGAAAAAGCTAGCTGCTAGAAATAGGAAGACAGCATCATACTTCTGGCTTCTGACTTCTGACTTCTGACTTCTAATCAAAGTCGCTATCCCAAGTAAGAATGGATAAAACATAACCGCAATCAATTTGGTGCTGATACCTAATCCGCAGAATACCGCGGCAAGATAGAGCCATCGGTTCCGATTGGTTTTCGGGGATACTTCCCAGACCTGGTTCGTTTCATTCTGATCATAATTTATTACATTCTCTTCTTCTATCTTCAAAGCAGGAACCTGCTGCCATTCGAACCAAGCGAAAATCGCTAATACCCCAAACAGCATCCACCAGTTCTCATTGAATGCTGAACTGCTCATCCAGCTCACTTGCGGTAAAGTATAAAATATCGCAGCTGCAAGCATCGCGATTAATGGATTCTCGGTATGTTTCCTGGTAAATCCATATACCGCAATAGCGGTAAGTATCGCTGCCAATGCATGGAATAGTTTCGGGATGATGCTATTCCCATCAACCATTGCCTGACCGAGGGTATAAATCATTTCAGCGTTTAAGGCATAGGTATAATAGATGGTATACGGCACTTCAGCAATCCGATGTTCCAGCAGAAAATAATGCGGGATAGTTTGATGATATTGCAGGGAATCATGCCTTACTTCAGGAGTTAACGCGCCAAGAAGATTTAGTATAACCACGATGAGGATTACGACTAACAGCATCGATTTGGAGATAATGAATCTAAAAAAGTGGAATGGGCCTCGTTTGCGAAAGATTTCTGATATCGGCAACCGTTTGGTATAAAACAACATCACCGTTATCGCGAGCATAATCAATGCGATGAGCCATGGATAGAGACAGGAAATCAGGCCGAGAAATAATATGAGATAAGCGAAGATTCCAAACCCTAATCCGGTAGCGAAAGCGAACCGGAGTGTAAACGAGGCCGGATTGAGTCGGAATAACCGGAGGATCCGGTCTCCTAATAAATAGGCGATGAGAATAAGCCAACCTGCGGTAAATAGTTCTAACATATGGTTACGAATAACGCGAATGGCAGCGAATGACTCGAATCCTTCTTATCCGCCAACTTCGGTATCATTTGCCGTATTCGCTATATGCTTTTTCGGAAATAGAATAATCAGCACCGAGACCCACCCGATGAGAATACCGAATAAACTCAAATAATGGTATAGGTAACTGGATTGCGGTAATACGGTTACCGTACATATCTGATATCCGAGATTAACTAAAATCCAGGATACCACCAATCCTAATTTAGCGGGCTGATTTGCTATTTGGAACCAGAAACCTACTACCACCAAATAGACAAGTAATAATAATATAAAATGATGGATTTCAGTAAAACTGAGTAATATCGGTAATGTTCCAACAGACCAAACATATTCTAGCGTCAGCCGAAATCGCGGTTCAGGCATCAATCCGGTACGATACACCGTATATATCCATGCAACGAGCAGAATGAGTATGTTCAAGCCAAAAAAAGTTTTCCCGAATTGAGGTATTGTCGGAAATAGCCGATTACCGGTTTGACTCCAAAACGCATAAAGAGAAGTATTATTCGATTGCAACCCATTGGCATAAGAAGATTGCGCGATCTGGAATAATGATTGGAAATATAATACTTGTTTCTGTATTCCGAAAATCGGGATGGTTAGCAGCCAGAGTAAAAGCACAGTACTGATAGCGATTCCGACCAATTTATATTCTTTTTTTAATAGCCAATATCCGATGACCAGGACTGGAAAAGCTTTCATTGCAGTAGCTATCCCTAAAAGTACTCCTGCGATTGCATATTTCTGCGCTAGATAATACCAGAACGATAACCCTAAGAGAAATAATAAGATTAAATTCACTTGTCCAGTCTGTAGAGTTACAATCAGCGGATAAAAATAGAGGATACTGATTAACAATAAGCCAAACAACCAATAATAGCCGGATGAAGGCCAAACGCGGGTTCGTTTAATCCTATAGAATCCACCCCAAACAATCGCTAAGACACATACCAGATTCAGGATTATCCAAACGGTTTTCGCTGCTGAATATGATAGCAACCGAAATGGGATCATGAACAGCCACCAGGAAGGTGGATAGATGCCAACCTGTTTTTCACTATTCGTTCCTAGATATTGGTTCCAATGATAGTAGGCATCAAAATCTATCCCGATACGGGCAAACGATTCCCAAATTCCGGCTACCGCGAAATTTAGACATACCGCTAATACCACGAATCCGAATAGAACCTTATAGAGTGGTCGATTAAATATCGTTTCCATAGATTAAATATTAATCGTTTGAGGTATTTTGCGTTTTCGAATAATGATAGTTCCCAATCCCAGCCAGAGAACTACCCCACCCAGCATTTCGATATAATAAAACAGATAATACTTTGTTGGGAAAACCGTTTTATCGATAATATGAAACCCATACGATATCAGGAGCCATCCACAGAATACCAGGATTTTCCCTAAACTATTCGCGTCTTTTCCTGCGGCAATCACCGCAACATATCCGATTAATACGAAAACAAAATGATGGCTTTCGGTATAAATCGACATTAAAGGGATACAACTAATCGCAAACGCATATTCGATGGCATAATCGATTGGCGATTTCTGTTTCCGGCGTGGAATAACCAATAATACCGATAAACCGACTCCAATCGTGACTATATATTGTAGAATCGATGCCGGGATAAAGGGTGGAACCAATCCATGCACCTGGCTTTCCCGGAGCATGGCAAATAGCGAGATATTCCCCTGATAATTCCAATGGGTTTGGATATATTGCGAATATCGAATAGTTTGTTTAACCCAGGTAATATGCATCGGTAATCCTAAAATTAAAATGGTTAGCAAAGATATGGTAATAATAGTAGCTATAGCTGCTATTGCCAGTTTATATTCCCGTTTCCAGAGCCAATAGATGATTAAGAATCCCGGTAAGATTTTGATCATAGTAGCTATCCCTAAGATTATCCCACTCAGATATTGCCGATTGCGATAGAAGTATAATAACGATAATCCGAGCAAAACTAGAATCAGCACATTCGCCTGCCCTTTGAACAAGGTCGAAATTACCGGGCTATAAAACAGGGTAAGTAAACATACTAGCGTTAGATATAAATAGGGTACTTCCGGTGGGCGAACTCGGTTAAGCCATTTAATCGCTTGCCAGATAAAAAGGAACACCAAAAACGCTTGCAGCGCTCGCCATACATGCTGCATGATGGCAAATGGAAATAAGGTAAACGGTTTAATCACCAGTCCCCAAAACGGCGGATAGTTTATCCAGGGTAAAGTACCGTCAGCGATTTTCGGATTCAGGTATTTCGCCCAATCATAATATCCGGTGAAATCGATCGACTGTTTCCATAGTGTCGGCTGGATTATCGCGTTAAACGCGAAATCAGCTAACGCAGCGAGTATCGCGGTCCAAGCGAGATATTTTAACCAGGGATGGTGAATGAACTGGTTCCAGGTTCCATTTGGTTTGCTACTACTACTTCTTTTTTCATTGTTAGATAATGACATATATAGAAATAATAATCCTTAACCGATTTATTTTACTATACATAATAGTATATTTTCCTAATCTCGCAAAGGTTGACCGGGTAAAAAACGATTGTGAACAGGAATTTTATTTGTTACGGCTGCGCAAAAAGCGGTACAATAAGATTAGGAGAGGAGGTGGCTCGATTATGGCAAAGGTGAAAGACCCGGTTTGCGAAATGATTATCGAAGATTCGGAAGCCGCTGATACCGCGATATATCAAGGGAAAAAATATTATTTCTGTGCGAAACATTGTAAACAGGTTTTTGTGGCTGCGCCGGAGAAATATTTAGGAACTGATACCGCGAGCAATTCGGAGCCGGAAAAAAAAACGCTAGATTCTGAGTTGCAGCAGCCGCATACCGCAATATTACCGCTGGCTGGAATGAGTTGCGCTAGTTGCGCGATAAAAATCGAGAAATCGCTGGCGAAATCTCCGGGGGTTACCAGTGCATCAGTAAATTTCGCTGCTGAACAGGCGAAAGTTATTTATGACCCACACCTGACGTCCGTTAATCAGCTTATCTCAACGGTTAAAGATGCCGGGTATGAAGTTATCATCGATAAACTCGATTTGCCGATATCGGGAATGTCATGTGCATCCTGTGTGGCTAAAATCGAGACCGCGCTCCGCCGGCATCCGGGAATAATTTCAGCAAATATCAATTTCGGAACTGAACATGCTACCGTCGAATATCTGCCTTCTCAGATATCTCTCGGTGAAATTAAACAGGTTATCGCAGCCGCAGGACCGTATCAGGTTTTAGAAATTATCGCCGCTGACCAGGAACGATTGTTCCGGCAGCAGGCATATCAAAAGCTGAAAACCAAATTTACTATTAGTCTAGTGCTAACCGCCTTGGTGATGGTTGGCAGTATGTCGCATTACCTCCCCTACTTGGAACACATACCATATCAAACCCTGAACTATATACTCTTTATTTTAACTACTCCGGTATTATTCTGGGCTGGGAATCAATTTCTACGCGGGTTCTGGTCAGCTACCAAGCATCTCACCGCAGATATGAACTCATTGGTTACGGTCGGTACTTTTGCCGCGTATCTCTATAGTCTATCGATAACCTTGGTACCGCAATGGTTTATTCAGCATCAGATATCTCCTGAAGTATACTTTGATACTACAGCCACCATCATAACTCTGATTTTACTGGGGAAACTCCTGGAAGCCCGGGCGAAAGGACATACCTCTGATGCTATCCGCAAACTTATTGGATTACAGGCGAAAACCGCTAGAGTTTTTCGAGATAACCAAGAACTCGATATTCCCATCGATGAAGTTAAAGTCGGTGATATTATTTTGGTTCGTCCGGGAGAAAAGATAGCAGTTGATGGAGTGATTATTGACGGTAGCTCGACTATAGATGAATCGATGGTAACCGGAGAGAGTCTACCGGTAGAAAAAAATGTTGGAGCAACAGTTATTGGTGCAACGATAAACAAGACCGGAGCGTTTAAATTCCGGGCAACTAAGGTCGGGAAAGAGACGATGCTCGCCCAGATTATTAAGTTGGTGCAGGAAGCACAAGGGGCGAAAGCGCCGATCCAGCGGTTAGCGGATATTATTTCCGGGATTTTTGTTCCGATAGTTATTGGGATAGCGATATTAACTTTCCTGATTTGGTATCTCTGGGGACCCCAGCCTTCGATTTCGTATGCCTTATTAACTTTCGTTTCGGTGCTAATCATCGCCTGCCCTTGTGCGCTCGGATTAGCGACTCCAACTGCGATTATGGTTGGTACCGGCAAAGGAGCAGAACTGGGGATCCTGATTCGGAACGTTGAATCCCTGGAGACCATGCATAAAATCGATACCATCGTTTTCGATAAAACCGGTACCTTGACAGAAGGGAAACTTAAAGTAACCGATATTATTTCGGATTGCGTTCCTGCCTCCGCAGGAATGACGTCATTCCCGCGAAAGCGGGAAGCGGAATCAGAATTGCTAAGTATAGTCGCATCGTTGGAAAAAGGGTCGGAACATCCGATTGGTGAAGCAATAGTAGCTGCAGCGATAGAGAAAGGGATTCCCCTAACCGACCCGGTAGAGTTCGAAGCATATCCGGGGTTAGGGATAACCGGGAAAATCGATCAGACTCCGATTCTGGTGGGTAATATCAAGTTTATGGAAACGCAGGGGGTAGCTATTGATACAATTAAAGACCAGGTTTTAGGTTTAGCGCAACAAGGGAAAACGGTTCTGATTACTGCCAAGGATAAAGAGATTATCGGATTAATTGCTGTTGCCGATACCATCAAACCCGATGCAAAAGATACGGTCGAAATGTTGCACAAGCTGGGGTTAACCGTTATGATGATAACGGGAGATAATCAGCAAACAGCGAATGCGATTGCCACCCAGGCTGGAATAGACCGGGTTATATCCGAGGTGCTGCCGTATGATAAATCGAATCAAATCAAACGGTTACAGCATGATGGTAAAAAAGTCGCTATGGTTGGCGATGGGATAAACGATGCCCCGGCATTAGCGCAATCGGATATTGGTATCGCTATCGGAACCGGAACCGATATCGCTATCGAATCGGCTGATATAACCTTGATTGGCAATAACTTAAGAAATGTTGTCACTGCTATCCAGTTAAGTAAGAAGACGATAAATACTATCAAACAGAACCTATTTTGGGCTTTCTTTTATAATATTATTGGAATACCGATCGCTGCCGGAATACTTTTCCCCTGGTTCGGTGTATTATTAAATCCGATGGTTGCAGCCGCGGCGATGGCGTTCTCTTCTGTTTCAGTAGTCAGCAACTCGTTACGATTACGTAACGCGAAAGTAGTGGAGTTAGACCGAACGAGATCGATCTCGTTCGGTGCAACTCCGGTATAATTTTGAATTTAGAATGGTGTTGGGGAGGATAATATGAATGGTGGAATTAAATTAGGCCGGATTTTTGGTATCCAAATCAAACTCGATATCTCCTGGTTTATTATCTTGTTTCTGGTAATCATCTCAATGTTAACAATTGTCCCTGAAGGACCGGATTGGCTTCGTTGGATTTGGAGCATAATCACCGCACTCCTTATTTTCGGGTCGGTACTCGCGCATGAACTGAGCCATTCGTATGTCGCAATGAAAAAAGGGATTGTTATGCGCGGGATAACCCTATTCATCTTCGGGGGAGTAGCGGAAACGTCGGAAGAACCTCGAACCGCAGCTGAAGAATTCCAAATCGCTGCCGCTGGACCTGAGATGAGTCTCCTGATTGCTATTATCTGCTGGTCGTTAGTCGTTTTATCGCCATTACTCCATCTAGGAGAATCTACTGTCTGGATTATTAACCAGGTTAAATTGGTCAACCTGGCATTAGTAATATTCAACTTAGTTCCGGGATTTCCACTTGATGGCGGTAGATTATTCCGGGCAGTACTCTGGAAAGCTACTAAAGACATCAGATTAGCTACCCGGATCGCTAGTGGTACCGGTAGATTATTCGGGTATGCGTTAATGCTTCTCGGAGGATTATTGGTCTGGCGCGGGTTGATGTATGGTTCTGGAACCATTTTTAACGGATTTTGGCTGTTTATAATCGGCTTATTCTTAGAACAAACTGCAAGATCCAGTTATCAACAATTACTATTACGGCAAACGTTATCCGGAATAAAAGTCAGCGCGGTTATGACCAAAACCATCGTTTCGATACCTTCAACCATGTCGTTGCAAGAAGCAGTAACCGAATATTTCTATAAATATCGATATAGCAGTTTCCCGGTGGTTGATTCCGGAATGGTTAAAGGATTCATTCGCCTCCCGGATATTAAAAAAATCGACCATACGCGATGGAATATCGCTACCGTAGCGGATGCCATGATTCCAATGCAAGAACAATATTTAATTGATGCCGAGGTTGATGCTATCGAAGCATTAAACCAGATTATGCGGTCTGATACCAGAAAATTCATGGTCACCCAATCGGGAACAATTATCGGGATGGTAACTCTACCGGATTTAATGGCGCTATTCAAAATCAAAACCGGGTTGGGTGAATAATCTGCTCGGTTACTTTTTATACTGTCTAAAAAGCAAAGACGCCTCAGACGCCTTTGTTTAACTCAAATAAAATCAAGATATAATAAAAATGAACATCGGTCATTTTGATTTTACAGTAGGGGCGACTCACTGAGTCGCCCGATCATTTATTTCGGGCGAAGCATGCTTCGCCCCTACTTCAGGTATATCCCCCGCAGATGCGGTGGTAATAATTCCACCGGATAGGTTCGGTCATAGATTCTATCTAAATGCCACCACCAGGATTCGAGTGGTTTATCCTGCTGTTCTTCATCTTTATAATCCCCGCGATATTTATGTAATGCCAAATTTAATACCATCTTATCTATTTCGATTATTTTCGGGTCGGTATCCAATCCCATTTGATGAATTTCATCCCGAGTATCCATAACCACATCACTGGTATAATACATAAAAGTGCTTGGTATATGCTTTCCGTCCGGATAGAATAAACTACAATACCAGAAGTTTAAAAGCTTATCTCTTTCAATAGCTGTTTTTAGATTTACCTCTTGTAGATGTTCGGGCAGCAAATATTGCGGATATGCTCTTTTTCCAATATCCTGAAGATGGTACCACCACAAACTGATATGTTTTTTCCAGTATTTCCGATAGTGCCCCCACATTAACTCGAAATATCCTTGTCGATAGATATGAATCAACCATTTTATATCGAGTTCAACTACTTTAGGATGATTATCTAATCCGGCATTATGGATTTTATTACGCAGGTGTAATACCGACCCGTTTTTTTCCAAGTCGTAGATTTTGGGATATTCTGGCGGAGTCTCGAACGCATCCTGATATAACTCGATATACCACTGATGCCGTTCAGCTCGGGTTTTGGGTTTATTAATCATATCATAGGGACGGAATAACTTCAGCCCATTTTGGGGGGTTATAATATTGAATCCCTACTATAATACTGTGGAGTGCGGTGATTTACTCCCGTTTTGGCTTTTAGAAGTATGGCACGTCAACTTTTACCTATACAAGCTTAACTGTTTACAACAAATATCTCAGGTAACCCTAATTTCTGCCAGATTTCTGAGACTAGAACATCAGCTTGGTTGGTATCCATTACTCGTTCTAAAACCGTTTCGTGGAGTTTATCTTTTGTCTCAGTAAGATATCGTTCATAAGCTAAAACCGCTTGGTCAATAACTTTACTGTTTGTAGGTACTTTAATTATGTATTCATTGGGATGTTGGGCATAAATCATATATTTTGCTTCTTCGATATTATCGCATTGATATTCAAACCCAGAATCCGATTTAATAGGCATCTTACCAAAAAAATCTTGTCCTAACTGTAATTTCTCTGCTGGAACTGAAATTTCTTTAAAACTGATTTTCCCGACTGGTAGAAATTGGTCTGGGAAACGGTTAAGGTTTGGTAATAACTCTTCAATAACTTCATCTACCAGTCTTTGAGTATCCTGTATTTTTCGTTGTTTCTTTTGTTTGGTTCGGAGTTTTGCTAAATCCAATCGCTCTTGAACCAACTCACAGATTCCGTTATAAACTGCCTGTTGGTCATCTTTTGACGTAATTCCAAGTGCATGAAATATAATTTTATCTAGCTCCTGCCGATCTTTTTTCTTAACTTCATCGAATATTGAATCAATATCTCTCCTGGCAATATTATTAAATATTGTTTTACCTTTCTCTTGAATCGTTTTTAAGATATCAATCTGCGGTGTATATAGAATGGCCCAATCAATTTCTTCTGTTTTAAGACCGCCATCTCCGAGATTTGATCTGCCAAATAATTCTCTAAATAGGTGTGCTAAAGTAGAGTTCAGATATATTGACAAGCCAAGACCTATTTTATCGCTTTTAAACACTAAACCATATAAATTGCAATCTAATTGCGCTCCAGAAAGGTTATACGGTACAAGGAACCTATCTCCTGTCTGTTTTTGAATTAAAACTTTTTCCTTATGTTGCTCTCCCAAATCATACCATAACTTTCGATTCATCACTGTAGGAACTTTTGGATAAGGTATTCCACTTCGCTTTTGTTTTTCGCCTTTAGTTTTTTGTTTTTCACCCCATAAAATATATTTTAAAGCATTCGTTCCGATTAATTCAGATTTATCTTTATGACATAAGAAAACCTTATTTTTCAGATTTTGTGGATCGATAATTAATCCCGGACATTCTTTTGGAGACTTAATAACCGGTTTTAGGAATTCAGGCTCTATTTCCCAATGCTTTATATCCTCTTCAGTAAGATAGAAAAATTCATTAATACCAGTCGTGAAACCCCTCCGAATCGAGGCTATTTCATTTAAAGGAATGAGTTTATCCTGGCATTGATGTAATATTTTAAAATAGATATCCGGTGCACGAAGGAAAGTTCCCCATTTAACGGTTGAAGAGGAAGCTTCTACTTGCAGTCGTAATTCACCTTGTTTAACGATCCTGGCTCGGAAAGTATCGTTTTCATCGTTTGAGATAAGGGTAATTGTTTTTTTCTCTAATCCTTTTTCGGTCGGGTGATATGTGTATTTTTGTCCAGAAGATTGTAAGTTCAGGTTTTCTATCGTAAGTGTTAGTCGTTCTAGATTTATCCATCGTTGTTGCGATTGAACTTTGATATCCTCTTGAACGATCTCGTCTAGCCGTTTTTTGATCTTAATAAACTTAACCGGATTAGTGTCACATTCATTTAAATCATCACATCGTTCTAGAATGGTTACGACCGTATTTACCGCCGACTGCTCAAACCACGGTTCACAACGTGACTCGATAATCGCAACTATCTTAAAATGCCTTAAAAAGAATTTCTGTAATTCATGGCCATAAGCAACATCAAGCCAGCTATTTGAAGTTATAAAGCCTAGCCGGCCATTATATTCGCCCTTCGGATCGACATAGAGATGCGCTGCTGCATGGACGAACATATAGGCATAAATATCTGATTGGCCTGAGAACTTTGGAAAATCTGCTCCCCACTCTTTGAAGAGAATAGTATTGACTCTATCCTTATATTCCGGTTTCACCCGTTCAATCAACTCTTGTCGAATAAACGGAAAATTTCCAACCATCGCGTTAAACTTCGGTATTGGTACTTCTATTTTATAGTTTAGGTCTTTTCCTGGTTTAGGCGGTGGAAATTTTTCTTTACTTCCCGGCTCGATATAAAAGAAATCTTTAGCTAAAACGCGCGGGAAATTACTATAATCGCTCATATCTTGCCGATAAAGGTTAATTGTGGCTAATTCAGCCGGGAAATGCGCAATATCAATTCCCCAGATATTATTCAGTAGTTCTTTATGTTTGGTTTGTCCTAGTTGCTTAAGTCGATCGTAAGCGCGAATAAGGAATGTTCCGGTTCCACAAGTAGGGTCGGCTATAGCATCGTCTTTTTGCCGCACACAAAATGCTACAATTAAATCAACCAATTTATCTGGGGTAAAGTACTGTCCGAGTCGATGTCGTTCCTCTGGAGGAATTAATTGTTCGAAAACTTGTCCAACAACATCTTGCGGCATTCGAGTAAAATTGAATCGATTTAAATCTTCTACTAAACTGACTAGTTCATTAGCACTTTTTACTGTTAAGGGTAAGGTATCGGTAATATCTGGTTCGAAAACCGCATAGTAATCGATCTCTTTCGCCTGATCGAAATATCCGTCAAGTGCTTGTTTAACATTTTCCGGATACCCCGATATATCCATTTTCGGTAAATCATGCCGAAACCGACGTAATGCTTGATAGAAGATAATCCGACCTAATAATCGATATGCTATTTGGCGTGATACCATCTCATAAAACAGATCATCAATGTTGATTATTCCTTGGGTATATGCCCAACCATATACCGCCTTTTTAAATTTAAAACTTTTTCCAACCTGCACGATAAGTGAATGCTCAACCAATGGCTGAAGGGCTTGTACGGCTTCGGTTAATCGCGCAACAAAGTAGGTAGTATCAGGTTCTATCTGTTTGAGGTGCCCATCTTGATATAATTCTACTAGGTCATCAATAATTTCTTTAGCGCGATCTTTTATCGCTGGTAATTTATGCTTATCCCATAAATCTTCAATTGAAGCTATTTTCGCTAAAGCTGGATAATACTTAATCCGATCCCATTCTACTACATTATGCCGGATTCCTTTTGGGGTCCGCCACAAAACGGCATCGCGCATATTCCAAGTTAAGAAGAAATTTGCGCCTACTGCACGGGCTTTTTTAGCGGCTAAATCTAGGGTTGGTTGGTCGGTTGCTGGAGTATCCGGGGTTTTTAATTCAGCAAAACAGAATGCGATGCCAGCTTTTCGGTCTAGCCAAATTGCCGTATCGGGATACCGCGTACTCTCTTCTTTAATGCGAATCGAAGTTTCACCGGTAACCGTTTCAAAAGGATAATTTCCCGATTGTAATATTTGATTAAGCCAAGAAACTACTTGACCCGAAAATTCACGTTCATTTGTTTTTATGGTTTTCTTCATGATTCAACGATACATTTTATATTTAACCTAGCAATTTTACCCTTATTTAGACTTTTCTGCAACCATAGACAAGAAATTAAACCAATAATAAGTCATAGTAAAAGCAGTTTTTCTATTAGAAAAACTGCTTT
>JBHGBB010000049.1:0-19679 GCA_041946755.1 bacterium
TCGACATAATCCTTCAATTCCCTCTTCCAATTCGATAAACGCGCCAAAATCGGTTATGGATATGATTTTACCGGTGATAGTGCTACCAACAGGATATTTCCGAATAAAATTCAACCATGGATCGGAAGTTAACTGTTTAATTCCCAATCCGATTTTCTTCTCAGATTCATCTATTCGAAGTATCCGAGCTTCAATTTCATCTCCAATTTTGATTATTTCCGATGGATGTTTAATCTGTTTGGTCCAGGAGAAGTCGGATATATGGATTAGTCCTTCGATTCCCTCTTCTACTTGAACAAAAGCACCATAATCAGTTAACGCAATTACTCTGACTTTGACTACATTACCAACCGGATATCGCTCTTTGATCCCCGACCAGGGACTATTAATTGTTTGTTTAATCCCCAGAGCAATCCGATGATTGGGAATATCGAGTCCCAATACTTTAATCGAAATCTCTTCACCGACTTTAACCAATTCTGAAGGATGACTGATCCGCTGGGTCCATGACATTTCTGAAATATGAACCATTCCTTCGATACCTTCTTCAAGCCGAACGAAAGCACCATAATCCGTTAATGCGACTATTTTTCCGGTAGCAACGGTATCAATTGGATATTTCTTCTCAACGAGCGACCAGGGATCTTGGGTTTTCTGTTTTAGACCAAGCGAAATCCTACCAGCAGCTTCATCGCGACGTAGAACGATTACTTCAATTTCTTCCCCAACTTTAACGATTTCGTTCGGATCCTTAACCGGAGACCAAGACATATCACTAATATGCAATAGCCCATCGATATCACCTAAATCAATAAATGCGCCATAAGGAGCGATAGCTTTAACTCTTCCTTTTCGAATATCACCTTCGTGGATATTTTCGAGTGCAACTTTTTTCTGTTGCGCTCTTTTTTCTTCAACAGCGGCTCTGCGAGACAAGATAACTCGCCCATTCGGAATATCTAAATCGAGAACTTTTACCAATACCTTTTTCTTTAGAAAAGAATCAACCTTTTCTCCGGGAGTCATGCCCATCTGCGAGATGGGAATAAATCCGGTGATATTTCCTCCGAGATTAACGATTAATCCCGCGCGATTCGAGGTGATAGCCGTTCCGGTAATCGCGGTCTGTTTTTTATATGCTTCTGAAATATCCGACCAGCCGCGCATCTGATCCGCGAGCGCTTTCGATAATGATACTAGACCGGTATCAGTCTCCTTTTTTACCACATATACTTCAATTGTATCGCCTATTTTAACCTCTAGATCGCCATTTTCGGTTTTCTTGAATTGTGATATCGGGACTTGTCCTTCTGACTTGAAGCCGATATCTACCAATACCCCTTCATTGTCGATAGATACCACTGTACCTTTAATAATTTCCCCTTCTTCTATCGGGGTTAATGAGGATTGCAATAGATTCCAGAAATCATCATTATTAGAACGTAAATTAACAAAATCCTCCTGTTGATTATCATCCTGTGTTACCGGAGGGTTATGATCAGGTTTAATCTTTGTATTCATTAAAGTTAAGCCACCTTTATAGTATTTATAATCTTTTAATTTTACGCCGATACTCCAGTTCTGTCAAGTGAGTTTGGGGGATTACTCTTTGATTTTGGAGCGGTTTAGTCCAAGTTTGGTTGATATATTTATTTTTGGATTTAATAGGATAGTACTTTGTATATTAACATTATTAAATCTAATAACTATATCCTTAAATTTATAGTATCGCTTTATGATTCTTTTCCAACCTAACGGGTATCAATACAAATTCATCATATGGACACTTAATAATTACCTATTTGGCAAGGGATTAGGTACGAACGAGATATTATCTCGTTCGTATCAACACCTATAAAAAAATGATCTTGGAATAGATTATATCTTACTAATTTCAGCTAGGAGAGTAGACACAAATTCAGATTGCGGGATTTTTCTAATGATTTCACCATGCCGAATTAATACTCCGGAGTCTTTGCCGGCCGCAATGCCAATATCAGCTAATCGGGCTTCACCCGGACCGTTAACCACACATCCCATGACGGCAACCGTAACCGGTTTGGTGATTTTATCTAGTTCCGGTTCTAGCTCGGTGATGATCTGCTGTAAATCAACTTCGCATCGCCCGCAAGTCGGACAGGAGATGAGATTAACCCCTCGTTTTCTTATTTCTAACGCTTTTAGGATTTCCCAACCGATTTTAATTTCATCTACCGAATCGCCGGTTAACGAAACGCGGATAGTATCTCCGATCCCTTGCGCTAAGAGAATACCAATACCAACTGAAGACTTAACGGTGCCTCGCCATGCCGGCCCTGCTTCAGTTATCCCAAGATGGAATGGATAGGAGACTTTTTCTGCCATGAGTTGATAACTAGCTATGGTGGTCGGAACATCGGAGGTTTTCAGAGAAATAATAATATCGGTAAAATCCAACTGTTCAAATTGATCGATTTCCCATAATGCAGCTTCGACCATGGAAGTAGCGTTAACTCCCTGATATTTAGCAATCAATTCCTGTGGTAACGAGCCGCCATTAACTCCAATCCGAATCGGAATAAGTTTTTCTTTTGCTGCGGAAACAATAGTTGCGATATGTTTCTTATCTTTAATATTCCCCGGATTTAATCGGAGTTTATCGATTCCTTGTTCGATAGCGATAAGGGCTAATTGATAATCGAAATGGATATCCGCAACTAACGGAATTGATAGCTGTCGTTTAATCTCACCAAGGTTTTGGGCGGCATGTTTATCCGGTACCGCGACTCGAACCAATTCGCATCCTGCAGCAATTAATCGCTGAATCTGAGCTACGGTAGCATCGATATCCCGAGTATCGGAACTAGTCATCGACTGCACCGAAATTGGTGCATCACCACCGATATATAGAGAACCAACCTTAATCTTCTTGGCTTGTCGTCTAGTAAACATATTATTTAACAAATCCCAAGTTCCAGATGAATTGCAAATACCGATAAACGAAATAAAGGCTCCAATAATGGTTTATGTTTGAAATTTGGTTTCTAGAGCCTATTTAGAATTTGGATTCTGGATTTTGGATTTTACCTCTTTTGGATGCACAATAACCGCTGCTGCTTTCTGAGCCAACCAGGCTCGTTCGAGTTCCTGAAGCTTATAAACCACATGCCCTTTATCTTCAGTTTTCGCTGCCGGATCGTTACAAATCGGATCGCCTTCAGGAGTAAACCCGCGACAGACGATAATATGTCCAGCAGTAGACCGTATCGGTGCGTTACTTAACACGCCCCGTTTAAATGCAATCGATAGTATTACCGGATGGCCAGCAGCTATTTCCTGTTTAATCGGGTCGAAACTACTGCATCGGATTATCCAAGAACGGTATCCTAATGACCCGGCAAACGCGGCATTAAAACTCCAATTCCCATAAATCTCGCTCCAGGAATCCCATACACAACTTGCAACTTCAGCGGTCGGAAGTTTCGTACCATAATATTCTAATACCATCGATAAAGAGGTTGGATGGCAGGCACGCCAGGAGATACTTTTATCTTCAACTAATTGCGAACGATATGGTACCGGTAAATCTCTAGTCCAATCCGAAGGATGAGTAGTATCCGGTAATAAGGTATCAACTACTGGGATTCGATGTTTCATATCTGCATAACAAACGCCGAATAAATGTAATGTTGGAGAAATAGCCGGATCGGCTGTGTATAAGGTTATGCGATATCGGAATGTTTTCGTCCCGGATTGTAATTTTAATTCGTCTTCTTCAACTTTGCCGAAAAAACCTTTTTTTATTTTATCATTTTTATCAAATTGTTTATCACCGAAAATCCCCATCTCATACCAAGGTGACCATTTCGAGATAAAGAATTTCTTGCCCAAGACCTGCAATTCGATTTTTATCGCAGTTCCTAATGGTAAAATGGTATTCCAGGAAGTTACCAGATTATTAGCCTTAAATTTTGCATGGAGTATCGGAGAAGTAATGGTTCCCGAAGATACATAATTATTTTCAGAAGTTTTTGTTAAACGAAATCCTTCATCGGTTGGATTATATTCTATACCTTGTAAAAAGCAATTATCAAAATCTGATTCGGTTTGAAAGAGAATGGTTTCTGCTCTAGGTGCTAAAATCGGATTTGGTTGTTGGGTAGCCATAGCTGCGGAAGTACTGCCTATCATCACCATAATCAGTAAGCCTACCTTTCTTATGCTTAAAATAGAATTCATGGTTTTATTCCCACTAAGAATAAATACATGCGTCAGTCTATTCAAATATTATATGCGAAAAGGAGTTTAACGGAAAAGAATGTTATGATATTATTTTATCTAATTATGAATAATCCAGAATCGAAACCGATAAATATCCCACCCCAACACTGTTATCGGCATCCGGAAGCAAAAAGCGGTGGATTTTGTATTGGTTGCGGGAAACCGATATGTCCAACCTGTATAGTTCTATATCGGAACTTGTTTTATTGTCCGACCTGTTATGCGGTCGTGGAAGTTACTAATACTGCGATTGCCGAACAGGAAGCTAAAAAAAGCAAATGGTATTATTCGGTACCATTTGTGCTCTTAATGCTATTTGTGGTGGTGGGACCATTTGCATTTCCGTTACTTTGGAAAAGTCCGCGATTCAATCGAACCAGTAAGATTATTTTAACCATTGGAGTATCAATATTAACCATCTTTTTACTTTGGTTAACTTATATGATAATCCATGCTTATTGGAATCAATATCGGGATATAATGAAAATGGTTTTTCAATAATCGCTAATGTCTATTGATACACATAGCGTTAGCAAACGCTGGTTAAATATCTAGATAACTGGGACACCAATTCAATTGATGCAGATGAGGTGTATAAAAAAAGCAGATTTTCTAATAGAAAATCTGCTTTTTGTTTGATAATAAATAAGCTACTTAAAAGCCCGGCGTCGTTGTGGTGGGTCATAGATAAACCAAGGTTTACCAATAATTTTCTTCTTGGGGATGGAACATACTTTTCGCCATATCGCTGGGTCGCGAATAACTGCATTGTGTGAACTGGGCATCCCTTTTAATAACGAGAATTGGTCGGCCATGGTATCTCCCGGTTGCGGAATAACCGACCGGAGAATAAAATAGGTGTCTTTGGTCAACTGGACACTAATATTCGGGATATTCTTAGTTACTAAAGGATAATATTTGGTATCCAATGGAACTTGATTGATATAAATTTTCCCATCTTTCATTTCTACCAATTCCCCAGGTAAGCCAATGACTCGTTCCATATTGGTACCTTCACCGATAATAAAGATATTTTCACTATTATCTTCAGTCATAAACGATTCGGTAAAATACCAAACTACATCTCCTCGTTTCGGATTACGGAACCAGTAAGGAACACAAGTTATACATACATGGTCACCTTTTTGAACAAACGGCTGCAGACTATCGTTATTGATATGCACCAAACGTAATGCAAAAGCAAACTCTAATTGGCAGAACATTAAGATCGCACCGAACGCGAATAAGGCATAAAATAAGGCACTGATTTTCTGCCGCCGGGTAGGTTGGAATTCCAGATCAATATCCTGATATTTTTTCAGGCAACTCACCATTGCGTCAACAAACGATACCGCTGTTAATCCCAATGCGAAATAGATAATATAGTCGGATACCGGATCGTTGATTTTGATAATGATAGCAATAATGAGAATGAGATAAATCGAGAAAAAAACAATCGATTTTGCCCATTGCCGATTATATGCTTGACCGAGTCCGGGGATAACGGATAACCAAGCTGCCCACCAGGGATGACGTAATATCTGCCATTCCATTTCTAAATAGTGTAAAGCACCTTTAAGAGAATCTTTTCGAAGTTTCAAACTCAAAGATAAATTACGGAATCCGCGAAAAGTTTTGGTTTTAGGTAGGGTAGGGAGTTTAATATTTTCCGGTGCGAGTTTTGGGATTCGAGTACCACAAACGAAACAGATTTCGTTATTAGCCGGGTTATTAATACCACATTGCGGACACTTCATGCTGGAATGATAAGCGAATTATGCTAGCTAAGGTAATCTGATTCTAATATTTAATTTTCCGGTGTAACTGAGTATCATCCTGGGAAGTAATACCAACTTTCGGTTCCGGGTCATACCGTTTACTAACTACCTGTTCTTCTTTTACCGGTCCGATTAATCTCGTTAGCACCTGTATATACTCAACTACATGTGCCCCGGCGATATCTTTAAACTGAACCCGCACCTCACCGGTTTTCGTTATTTCGATTTCAAATTGTTCTAAGGGCATAATCTTTATCTCGATATAAGTCTTTATCTTCGAAACGGGCTGATAATCCAGAAAAATAATCGGGCGAACCATTTGGTTCTTCTGGCTTTTGCCCAGGCTTTTTCGGCAGGTTTATATAATGGGTCAAGGTCGAGTGCCTGCTGATAACACTTAATTGCTTTCGGATAAAATCCAAGTTTCTGATTACATAATCCGATTTGATACCAGAGATATGGACTTTGACTATTGGTAGATGTCGCTTCAGAAAAATAAGATAACGCCTTATAATACTGCCCATTATCAAAAAAAGCCAGTGCGACTTGTTGATTCATAAACCAATCATTTTTAGTCATTTCGATCGCTTTATCAAAGCAGAATTGAGCATTTCGACTCCGCCGGCATAAAAAGACCTGTCCACGAGCTAACCAGCAGAATGCGGTTGGCACTTTCTGTTCCAATGATAAATCAGAGATACCGACCGCTTGTTTAATCATACCAAGTCCGCAATATACCATAGCTTTTGCGGCCAACAATTCGGCTTCACCTGGGAAAATCTCTAGCGCTTTATTTACCCAAACATGCGCTTCCCGGAATTCTTTCATTTCGAGCAGCGCTTTTACCTGACCAACCCAAGCGGGGATAAGCGTGTTATCAATACCGAGTGCTCGGGAATAATAGCGTAACGATTTCTCATAATCCCCTTTTCGATAACACTCATCTGCTTGAGCAAGATAATAATCTTGATTATATCCTTCTTCTATCGGTTCCGGTTTTTCAATCAGCTCTTGTTTAACGTGTTGTGTTTGTTTATCTTCTAATTCTAATTTAGAAAAACGACCCATAATAAAATGCAAATCCGAAATCCGAATATCGAAATTCGAATTAGTATCTAAAAATTAAAAAGTTATTTTTAGCCTTAATACATCGAACTTAAGATTGTTTTATTTATCGCCAACGACGGACAGTTAGATGAATCGATTCTTGTTCGGTAGTCTCTTCGCTGACTACCGCTAATCCTTTGGTTGGCAACTCTTTTGTAACCTTATTATATGCGAACTGTTGAATTACTTTTTGCGCTATTTCGGTACCGATATCTCTAAGTTCAGTCGCTAATTTTATCTGACCCCAAACACTGATCTTACATTTCCCTCGATGGTCGACCCGAAATGTTACGACGACATCATCTTTAGCGACGAGTACTTGCGCTTCAGCACCAATCGATTCGCCAACAACTTCGGTATTGGGTAATTCGAGTTCGATAGTTGTGCCTTTATGTTTCAAATCCCGCCTTAGAAAACGCTGCTCCTGGGTTAATCCATATCCCAGAGTGCCGGCAGCCGCAAGTAATATCGGAAGTAAGGCTGGCCAGGTGGTAGCAATTGCAGGAACGATGACAAAAATAGACCCTAATCCCATAATAAATTAATTCCCATTACCAAAATTCAGAACTCAATTATACCTAAAATAAAATATCGATCTATTTCAATTCGATTTTCCGTTTTTCCTCTTTTTTTACCATTTCCGGTTCTAATATTGGTGAAGCTCGGCGTGCTCTTCCTTCAGCCCACTGCCGCAATTGCTCGATTTCTTCCCGCATTGTTTTGGATAACGGCATGGTTTCTTTGATATTATGGAGAATCATTTCAGTGGTTAAAGGTTCATGAGTTGCAAAAGCATCATAGAGCGCGGAAACTATGGCCTGCTCGATTTCCGCACCAGAGAAGCCATCTGATTCTTGTGCCAGGAGTTCGATATCGAACTCTTCGGGAACCCGATTCCGTTTGGCCAAATGAATTTCAAAAATATCAACTCGTTCTTTCTGATTCGGTAAATCGACAAAAAAGATTTCGTCGAATCGACCTTTCCGCATCAGTTCCGGCGGAAGCTGGCTGATATTATTGGCCGTGGCAATAACGAAAACCGGGGCGGTTTTCTCTTGTAACCAAGTAGTGAATGAGCCGAATACCCGGGCCGTGGTTCCGGCATCAGAAAATGATGAACTATGAACCCCGGAGAACGATTTATCAATCTCATCGATCCATAATATCGTCGGAGAAACGGATTCTGCGACTTTAATTGCGCGACGAACATTGTCTTCTGACGACCCGACCAAACTGCCAAATAACCGACCCATATCGAGCCTTAATAACGGTACTTTCCATAATGACGATACGGCTTTCGCGCTTAAACTTTTACCACAACCTTGAACGCCAATAAATAAGACCCCTTTCGGAGCAGGAAGACCGAACGTGCGCGCTTGTTCAGTAAACGCCAGACTCCGGGTATTTAGCCATTCTTTAAGTTCTTCCAACCCACCGACTTCTTCCATCTTTTCTGATGCGGCATAATATTCCAATAAACCCGATTTCCGGATAATCTGTTGTTTTTCAGAGAAAATTTCGGTGATACTTTCTTCATCCAATTTCGCATGTTCGACAATAGTTTTAGCAAATACATTTTCCGCTTCTTTTAGGGTTAAGCCGAGCGCTGCATGGAGCACTTTTTCCCGAGTTTCCGGGTTTAACGAGAATTTTAGGTCAGCAGTTCGCGGTAAATCCGCTAAAACTCGGTCAAGGAGTTCGCTTAAATCATCGATGGTTGGCAAATCAAAATCGATTACGGTAACATCTTTTTCCAATTCCGGTGGTAACGATAATACTGGAGCGACCAGAACCAGGGTTTTATAACTATTTCGCAGATAATTCGATACTTCTCGTAGTTTACGTTTAACCGTAGCTTCATTTACAAAAGAATGGAAGTCTTTAAACAGGAATATCGCCGGCTCAACTGATTCGATTACCGCATCAAGTGCTAATAATGGATCTGAAGTAGGCGCGTTTTTATATTTCTGTGCCTGTGAAGAAGCACCGTAGGGGATTAGTCCTTGATTAATGGTCCAGGTGTATAATTTCTTTTCTCGCGCTTTAACAATGTTTAAAAGAGCGGTTTCAACCCGGTCTTCTTCCCAGGTTACAATATAAAGAATCGGATATCTAGCACGAATTAATACTTCGATATCTTTAATTTGCTCTTTGGACATAATAGCATTACGTTCCTTTCCCTTATTCTCTGAAATAGATTGAATTGGGTAATTGTTATCTTTATTTCGATTATTATTATACATAAATTAAGTAAACATAGCTATTTCGATTTTGGTCTAAAATAAGGTATACTATTTTAACTATAGACGAAATACCCGGATAAAAGGTTTAGTGATTAACTAAAATAAAAGCCATTATTTATTAAGGATATAATAAGGCTGGTCGCTATATTCGGTTTTGTATTTAGCATAATTAATATTCTATGTTTTTAAAAAAACTATTATTACGCAATTACCGGAATTATTCGGAGTTGCTTATTGCATTTCATAACCATATTAATCTTATCTATGGCGGGAATGCGCAAGGGAAAACCAATATCCTCGAATCGATATTTGTTGCTGCTACTGCCCGATCGCATCGGACAAATGAAGATATTAATCTTATCTCATGGGAAGAACCGTATACTTACATCAAAGCCGAGTTTATCCGCAAGAATGAACCGCACCAAATCGAAGTTGGTATTGCTAAGGGGGAGAAGCAGCTTAAACTTGATGGAAAAGTCTTACCCCGTCGGGCAGAATTAATCGGAAACTTAGTAGTAGTAATCTTTTCTCCGGATGATCTAGAATTGGTTAAAGGAGAACCTAGCCAACGGCGTCGTTTCATCGATTTAGAAATTGCCCAGATAAGTGCCAAATATCTCTTTACCTTGCAACAATATTATCGTGTGGTAAAACAGCGGAATTTCGCGTATCGACAGGTGAAATATGAAAATGCTGATGAACAGACCGTCAAAGTATGGAACGACCAATTGGTAGAATATGGTACGGAAATTATATATACCCGCATACAAACTATTCGAACCTTAAATGAATTAATTCAGCAGAATTATCAGCGGATTACCGGTACCGCGCAAACCCTAACCTTATTCTATGAAACACCATTTTCCGAATCGGATTACTTAAATCCGAAACAGTTATCACAATCTTTTCGGCAGCGGTTGATTGAAATCAGAAAAAAAGAATTAGAACTTGCGATGACGTTAGTCGGTCCGCATCGAGATGATATTTTGTTTTTTATTGATGGCCATGACCTGAAATCATTTGGTTCCCAAGGAGAGCAGCGGTCTGCGGTATTAGCTTTAAAATTAGCTGAAGTCGAATATATGCGGACACAGCTTGGAGAACCACCATTGGTAGCACTTGATGATTTTTCTTCTGAACTGGATGATAGTCGAATCCGATATATTTCAAATGCATTGATTAAGCAGCAATGCCAGACGTTTATTACCTCAGTTCATCCAATTCAATTTCAGGATTCTAATTCGGTTGCAATATATCGGATACAAGATGGTAAACTGTGTGATCAGCAATAATATATCCTTAAAATCATACTATTTATTATATTAAAGTGATATCAAAAGATGAAAATAGAACATTTTTTACTTGACGAAGCTTTTACCTTACTATATACTTCTTACAAATAATACATAAAAGCTAAATTGGGGTATAGCAATGAAATATCGAATTCTAGTTATCGACGATGATAAAGCCGTACTAGATTTCTTACGAGAAACGTTGGCTGAATTGTATGAGTTGGTTTTAGTCTCAGACCCGAATGAAGCACTGAAAATAGTCCAATTGGCCGAACCAGATTTAATCCTGATTGATGTAATGATGCCGGATAAAAACGGGCATCAACTTGCACAATGGATTCGCGGGAATTCGTTATTTTCCGAAGTTCCGATAATCATGCTTGATGATGTTAAAAAACCGGATAATCTCCGTTCCTTGAAGGAAAGTGAAGGGGAAAAGTTTTTAACGAAACCGATTCCAAAACCGGTTTTATTTCAAACCATTAACCAGATACTGGAAACCGGAGCTCCACTACCTACTTCTCGACAATTTAATATCGAAAAAATCTATGAAATTCAAACCGTGAAATATACGCCATCGGCGAAAATAACTGCCCAATTAGATGCTAATAAAAATCAGAGTCCGGCTCCGGAATCTATTCGATCGCAACCGATTCCGGTGATACCGGAATCGGTTAAACATCCACAGAAACTCGATGCGGTTGCTCCGGAAACCGTCGGTGGTTTTCATGGTCGGATACTGGTTATTGACGATGATAAAGAATTATTACAATTATTACGGGTGATATTTGCTGCTGAATATGAATATATTACCGCTACTGATGGATTTCTTGGTATTCGGAAAGCGATGCTCTATCTCCCGGATATTATGATTTTAGATATCATGATGACCAAGTTAAACGGGTTCCAAGTATGTGAAATGGTAAGAAAACAACCGCAATTAAAAACGGTTCCAGTAGTATTTCTATCAGCCAAATCGCATCCGACTGATATCGAGCATGCGAAACGGCTTGGCGGAACGGAATATATTACCAAACCATTTGATCCCGGTACCGTTAAACATACTGTCGAAAAATTACTAAAACAGTATGGAATTAAACCTCCGGGAAGTAGAATCTCGTATAGCGAAGTGTTAAAAAAAGAGGGATTAGCTCCATCTTCAGAAGATAAGAAATAACCAATTGTCGAGTCAGGACCAAACAACTTTTCTATTAAATTATACCTTTGGTTGAAGGAACACCGTTTACCCGTTCATCACGAGAAACAGCAACATTTAACGCTTTAGCAACCGCTTTAAATATCCCTTCGATAATATGATGCAGGTTTTCGCCACGGATTAAGTCGATATGCATGGTTATTCCGGCATTGGTCGCGAACGCCTGGAAAAACTCTTCGGCTAACTCGGCATCGAATTCTCCGACTTTACCTTGCAACTTCGGCACATTATATACGAGATAAGGTCGACCGCTGATATCTACCGAAACTGCGGTAAGAACTTCATCCATCGGCAACTGCACTGATCCGAACCGTTTGATACCGGATTTGTCTCCTAATGCTTCAGCGAATGCTTTGCCCAAACAGATGCCAATATCATCAACGGTATGGTGCGCATCGATTTGAATATCGCCCTGCGCTTTAACCATTAAATCGAATAATCCATGTTTGGCAAATAGATTCAACATATGTTCCATAAAAGGGACCGCAATTTGGATATCGTATTTACCGGTTCCATCGAGATTTAGGGTAAGTGAAATGTTGGTTTCAGAAGTCTTACGATTTATTGTTGATTTACGTTCTGCCATATAGTCTCCTAATCTGTGTAATCGATATATAAATCTGTGTAATCAATAATTATAACGGCTTTTGGAAGGTCCAGAAGACCCGGCCGATTTTAGCGTTGACGGTATTCAGATAGAAACTAATCGGTCCGGCCCAGGGGATAATCGAGTTGGTATACCCCTGTTTCTTTTGGTCAGCTAAACATCGTTTTAATAGGATTTCGCCGATTTTTTTACCTCTTAGATTCGGATTGGTGCCCATAGGACCGAACCAACCGAGCCCGATATTATTCGCATCATATGCTGAAAACGCAACTACCTCATTATCTTTCTTCGCAATATGGAGGCTAACGGGATTATTTTTAAAGGTGTTTGCAATTTCATTATCCCATAAGGGGAATTGGCAATTGATGAACCGTAACGTCGCATCTTTATCAGCCGGTTCGGCGCGTTTGATTTGGAACCCATCTTTAACGCGTTCAGCCTCAAATGTGGCGGTATCGAAATTTCCGGCAATTAAATCGCAGTCCATATTGATATTCTCGCCAATTCGCTCGAATCCGCGACGGAGACAGAACACTATCATTTCAGTATATCTCGGATCGACTCCCGGCATATAATAGTTCAGCGGACAATCCATAACTTTCAACTCTTTCGCTCCTAACGATTTTAGTTGTGCTTCCAGCGCAGTCAGCATCTGCGATGCGACCTGTTTCCGCCGAAGCCATTCTTCAACCGCCATTAATTTAATCCAGCCGATCGGTTTCCCTTTCCATATCCGCATGATTCCTAAGAGGAAACCCGTTATATTCCCTTGATCATTTTTAGCAATAAAAGTTAAGGCAGGGTCGAAGTCCGGGTCACCGAAACTTTTCTCTTCGATGAGAGCCGGAGTAAACTTATCATATATAATATTCCGATTACAGAAATCGCTAATCGTACCCAAATCCGATTTGGTTAATTGCTCTAGTTTCATATGCTCTCCTATAAAATGCCAAATGACAAATGCTAAATGCTAAATTTGAAATGATTACGATTCGTAATATTCTATCACTTTTTTAATAAGTTCATCTAACTTAACTGCCGGTTTGAATCCGACCATTTTCCTGATTTTGGTGATATCCGGTACCCGGCGATGCATATCTTCGAATCCTTTTTCATACGCTTTTTCATAGGGGATAAATATTATCGGGGATGAACTTTTCGCAATCTTTTTAACTCGTTCCGCAAGATGTTTAATACTAATCTCATGGTTACTGCCTATATTAAACACTTCTCCAACCGCTTTCGGTTTATGCGGCAGCGATAAGAGCGCTTTCACCATATCGCCCACATAACAGAAACATCGGGTTTGGTTGCCATCGCCATAAACCGGTATTGGATGATTTAGGAGCGCCGCTTTAACGAACCGGGGTAATACCATCCCATATTTCCCGGTCTGCCGAGGGCCGCAAATATTAAAGAACCGGGTGATAATAATCGGTAGTTTCTTCTCCCGATAATAGGCGAAGGCCAAGAGTTCATCGATCGCTTTGGAGTCGGAATATCCCCATCGGGCAATATAGGTCGAGCCTAACACCCGATCGTCATCCTCTTTCAACGGTACCCGGTCATTTTTACCGTATATTTCCGAGGTAGAGGCGAGAATAACTCTCTTTTTCCCTTTCCGATTAGCCACATCCAGAATGATTTCAGTGCCTTTAATATTAGTTTCCAGCGATTTTAGCGGATTATCGATAACGTATTTTACCCCGACCGATGCCGCAAGATGATAGACGATATCAACCTTCCGAACCAGTCGTTCCATCTGTTTAACATTCATGATGGTATCGATAGTATACTTAAATCGCGGGTTGGAAATCAGATGATTGATATTCTCCATACTGCCGGTAGATAAATCATCGATGATTTCTACCTCATGTCCTGCATGCAGTAATCCTTCAGCTAAATGGGAACCGATAAATCCGGCGCCTCCGGTTATAAGTGCTTTCATAGAATGATCGAGGGGTAAAGAGTAAAACAAAGATGATTGAGGAAATATATTATTATATGATTCCTCTTAACTCTTACTCTATCTCTTAACTAAAATAATTGTATTGTTACATTATATCAGTAGTAAACCGATTTAGGCAAGGGGATTTTATTTTTTATCTTCTAACTACTCAGTACTAGATTTATCTTACTATATCAAATAAATTAACGCTCATCGCATATTTTATATTGTTATTGCTCTATAAAACCGTACCGAATAATTATTACTTTCAGGTAAATTATCTTTCCGGTTAAATCAAGGAGTATAAATATCATATTCTTCTTGACAATAAAACTAAAAAACAATAAAATTATGTTATAAAATATCGACCTACCCATATCAATAATATGCAATTGAGGAAACACTATGTTTCCCAAACCAATTTGTATTTTTTGTATTTGGGATAGTCATTGCGAAATTCAGGTAAATCCATAAGCCTGATTAAGGAATTACGAATATCTTAATCAGGCTTTTTTATTTATATAATATTATCTCAACCAGAAAGGAGGGATAATCTTTATGAGAAGAATAAGCTTAATTTTCTTAATACTTAGCCTGGTTGTATTCGTTATTCCTGCCTTAGGTATCGAGTTCATCTTTTCTACTGGCGAAGGAATTAATCTTGGAGGTACACCCTTTACGAAATCCAATGTGATTGCGACGAATGGTGCCGGAATTTATACCCCTGCGTTTACCTCCATGGTTGCATTACTGCCGCCGAATGTGAATATCGATGCGTTATATGAGATTGATGCGAATAATTTAGTGTTCTCATTAGAAGAGGATGCGGTGGTTAACGGTTATTTACTGTTAAAGCAGGATTTGATTCTCTGGGATAGCAGTGATTTCTATTTACTCTGGAACGGAGTAGCCAACGGGTTACCGCAGAACGTTAATCTGGATGCGGTCGATATAATTTCCTTAAGTCCGTTAGAATTTTCGTTTTCGCTAGGTGAAGCGACGAATCTTGCTGGGATTGGTCAAGTGCATAAAAGTGATTTGATTCATTATACCACGGCGAGTGGATTTACCGGGAAAGATTTCGATGCCCTGGCGAAGGCGGTCGACCCGCAATCGAATTTGGATGCGATTATACTGGTTTCGCCGACTCAATGGTTGTTATCGTTCGATATAACCGGCGAATTTCCAGTCGGTAGCGCAGTATGGTTCGATAAATCTGATATCATCAACTATAATCCGACTGGCGGTTTACCCTCAACTTATTTTGATGCGAGCGCAAATGGTATTCCGGCACAAGTTAATTTGGATGCCGTTGCCACGTATATTCCGAACTATTTGAACACCTATGGTTCGTTTACGATCAGTGATGATTCCAGTTATTGGTTTTTTGAGAAGTATGCCGATGGGACGGATAAAGGGGTCTTAACCTGGCAATCAAATTATGCCGGGCGGGATGGCGTAATGCAGATATCTCAGGTTGCCGGAGAAAAAGGGAAATTATCCCAGGTATTTACGGTAGCCACTGCCGGGTGGTATACCGTAATCGCTAAGGTCGCGACTGATATTCCGAGTACTTCTCCCCAGCAAAAAGTGTATTTATATTTATATCAGTTAGGAGGAGATTATTTACCGGATGTTTCGTTAAATGAAGTGATTTCTTCAGCGAACGGTGGATTAGGTGAAGCGGGTGTCTGGCGGGATATTACGGTCTCGTTTTATGCTGCGGGAACCATATTATCGGTGCAGGTGGTTGGCATCAATCCGATATCGAGCGGGGTAAACGGCAACATCTATTTCGATGAGGTCTGGGTCTATGCAGGTGCACCGCAACCGGTGACGAGTCTGACCTTAACCAACGCGAATTTCGATACCGATACAGCGGGCTGGATTTATGAGAAGTATGCTGATGGTTCTGGACCAGGAACCTGGAGTTGGCTAGCGACGCAGGTAGGGCATAATGGCGTTCTGCAAGGATACCAAGTTGGTGGCGAGAAAGGGAAAGCGAGCCAGGGGTTGAATGTCTCGAATGCGGAACATGATGCTTTAGTTTCGGTCTGGGTATATAGTGATGCAGCAGCAGCGAACGTGAGTCAGAAGGTATATTTGTATCTGTATAGTTATGATTTCAGTTATGCGAAAGTAATCGAGAGTGGGAATGTGATTTTAGGTAGTGGGCGATGGACTCCGAACGAATGGCGGTTACTCCAGTTCACCTGTAAACCGCTAACGGTGTATAATGCGGTGCAGCTGGTAGGTATTAATCCGGCTGGCAGACCGACGCAATCGATTTACTTTGATGAAGTATCGATTAAACAAGACTAGGATCAGTGGACCGTAGAGAGTAGACTGTAGACAGGTAATAAAAAGTTTTTCCTTGTCTACTTACTGCTGACTATTGTCTACTGATTCTTGCAAGGGAGGAAAGATTTATGAAACCGAAGTTAGTTTTATCCATTTTTATGGCACTTCTACTCAGCAATGGAATCTATGCTGCCGGGTTGATTGATATTTCCTATTCACCATATACGATTTCGCAGTCGGGGTCGTATATTGTGGTTGCAGATATAACCACCGCGCAAGATTTGAATTGTATTACCATATCCGCTAATGATGTTACCATCGATCTGAATGGACATAAACTTTATGGGGCAGGAACTGCTGCGGGTACTTTTGGTGCTGGAATTTATGCTAGCCCTTCATATAACAATATTGCGATTACCAATGGGATCATTTGCGATTTCCGGGAAGATGCAATTTCCGCCCAGGGCTTAAACGTTCAAGTCAGCAAAGTACGCACACACTCCACCGGGGGGAATGGTATCAATGTTGGAGAAAACGCGGTAGTCGTAAATAATTCCGCGTATCAACATGGATATTCAGGAATAGCAGTGCAAGCCGGGTCGGTTGTTCGAGATAATACCGCTACACAATGTACCTTTTATGGCATCTATTTAACCGGTGTAGGCTGTACGGTCACCGGTAATAGTGTGTATTACAATTTTAACCATGGAATTTATGCTTCTAGTGGTTGTACTATAGTCGGCAATAATGCATCAACTAATAGTGGTAATGGTATTTATCTGGGTGGGAGTGGTTGCAGCGTCATCAATAATACCGTATACAATAATGCCCTTACCGGGATTTATGGCGCTAGTGGATGCGCCATTATCGGAAATTGCACCTATAACAATTCTTCGAGTGGAATTCGGGTTTATAATGGGTGTGAAGTGATGCATAATACGTGTCGGTATAATCAATATGCCGGGATTCAAGTCACTGGAGACGCTAATTCCGTTAGCCAAAATGTGTGCACGTATAACTACACCTACGGACTATTGAGCGGAGCGGGGAATTATTTCGAGCAGAATAAACTCCGCGATAATACCACGGATGAATCGCTTGGTGGATCAACCGAAGGTACGGGTGTTTTAGCGAATGTAATTATTCCGTAGATGCGTAAATATGCATGTTCAATATAAAAAGGCGAGTGCAATTATCTCGCCTTTTTTATTTTGCGATTTTAATATTTCGTGCTTTCGGAGTTATCTTTTGCTATAATATCGCTATGGATTTATTTGATACGCAAAATCCATTGGAAAGTAGGGGCGGGGTCTTCCCGCCCGAAAATGTATATTTTTATATATTCCTAGGAGCAGGGAAACCCTGCCGTTACCAATAATATCGCTATGGATTTATTTAATAAACCGACTGCTGATGAAAATCGAGGGTTGGTGCCGTTAGCTGACCGGATGCGGCCGAAAACCTTGGATGAATATGTTGGCCAGGAACATCTCTTGGCGCCGGGGAAGGTTCTCCGGCGGGCATTGGAGACCAAACAAATCCAATCGATGATATTCTGGGGCCCCCCGGGAACGGGGAAGACCACGTTAGCCTTCATTCTTGCGCAAGCGATCGATGCCCAGTTTATCGCATTCTCGGCAGTTATCTCCGGGATTAAAGAGATTAAAGAGGTTATTGCCGGGGCGGAAGACCAGCTCCGGTTCTATCATAAGAAAACTATTCTGTTTATCGATGAAATCCACCGGTTTAATAAAGCGCAGCAAGATGCCTTCTTACCCCATGTCGAACGCGGGACAATAATCCTAATCGGAGCGACTACCGAAAATCCTTCTTTTGAAGTTATATCAGCATTACTATCCCGTTGCCGGGTATATGTTTTGAATCCGCTGACTGAAGACCAGATAGAATTAATCTTAACCCGGGCTATTGCTGATAAAGACCGCGGGTTAGGTTCGATGCAACTTGATATCGCACCTGATGTTTTGAAATATATCGCTACCTTTGCTAATGGCGATGCCAGAACCGCATTAAATGTAATCGAATTAGCTACGATGACCGCCGACCTGGATACTGCCGGGGTTCGGCATATTACGATAGAACTTACTAAAGATGCGATGCAGCGGAAAACCCTGATGTATGACAAGATGGGGGAAGAGCATTATAATATCATTTCCGCGCTCCATAAATCGATGCGAGGGTCTGACCCGAACGCGGCATTATATTGGTTGGCGCGAATGCTGGAAGCCGGTGAAGACCCATTATATATTGCGCGTCGGATCGTTCGGTTCGCTTCTGAAGATATCGGGAATGCTGACCCGCAGGCGTTACCAATCGCGATTGCAGCAAAAGAAGCGGTCGATTTTATCGGCATGCCGGAAGGGGATAATGCTTTAGCGCAAGCGGTGATATATATGGCGACTGCGCCGAAATCCAATGCGGTATATACCGCATATTCGGCGGCGAAACGGGATGTACGCGAAACTGAAGCGGAACCGGTACCGCTCCATATCCGGAACGCACCGACTAAATTAATGAAAAATCTCGATTATGGGAAAGGATATCAATACGACCATAATTCAGCGGAACATTATACCGGCCAGGAATTCTTCCCAGATAATCTTAAGGGTAGGGTATATTACCATCCATCCGATTTCGGATTCGAAAAAGAAATTAAAAAACGCATCGAATACTGGAATCGGCTCAAAGCGCGCATACAACAAGAGCGCGCAAATTCCAAATCCCAAACTCCAAGCTCCAAATAATTTCCAATTATTCAAATTCAAAACTAAAACGTATTTAATATTTTTTTGGTCATTGGAATTTGGAATTTATTTGGATTTTGGTACTTGGAACTTGGAATTTATATAGTTACTTCATTAATTAATCTTAACCTTCCTATTCTCAAGCATTTTAAACAATAACTGATG
>JBHGBB010000005.1:0-42145 GCA_041946755.1 bacterium
ATTATTACCGTTGAAGACCCGATTGAATATCTCCATAAACATAAACAATGCATGATCGAACAGCGAGAAATCGCTGCTGACACCGATTCTTTTGTCCGAGCATTAAAATATGTGTTACGGCAAGACCCGGATGTTATTCTCATCGGCGAAATGCGGGATTTGGAAACTATCTCAGCGGCATTAACCGCCGCAGAAACCGGCCATTTGGTACTCGCTACCCTGCATACGATCGATACCGCGCAGACTATCGACCGGGTAGTAGATGTATTTCCACCACATCAGCAGCAACAGATTCGAACCCAGTTGGCAAATGCGCTCCTAGCGGTATTCTGTCAGCGGTTATTACCGATGGCCAGCGGGTCCGGCCGAGTTGCTGCAGTAGAAGTTATGGTTTCAACCTCTGCAGTAGCAACACTGATTCGTGAAGGGAAAACTCATCAAATACCTTCAACCTTAGAAACCAGTTTGGGTAAAGGGATGCAGACTATGGATCGAGCGTTAGGCAACCTTATCCGGCGGAATATGATTACCTTTGAAGAGGCATCGAAATATGCCAAGAAACCGGAAGAACTGAACCGATACGCCTAAACTATAAATTCGAATCTCGAAATCCGAAATCCAAATTGAATCCGAGCAAACCCAAATAACGCTAAAACCCAGTAGTTCTTTATATCTTTTTATCATGCAGTGCTAGTGGTTTAATTATCAAACTTTGAATTAATAATTACCCTTGGAGGAGCATATGAATAAACTAATGTTTTCTATAGTAGGAGGAATACTGATTATGGGTATGACCATGATTGGGATGAGTTCTGCAGAGGTCGGATTGAAAGGGAAAAAGATAGTGGTTGATGCCGGCCATGGTCCGGATTTAGGTGCGGTAGGACTTAACGGTTTTGCCGAACGGGAATTAAATTTAAAAATCGCGCAATATCTAAAACAGTATCTGACTGATGCCGGTGCTATCGTAATCATGACCCGGGAAGATGATTCCGGAGTATATTCCGGGAGAACCGTTGCCGTACATAGTTTAGCTGCCCGGGTAAAAATAGCGTCTGACGAAAAATGCGATTTGTTTGTCTCGATCCATCATAATGCCAACGCCCAAGTCGATCGCAGTGTCAATCAAATCGAGATGTTTTATAACATCTATGATTTCGGCCCGTCGAAAGATTGCGCAGAATATATTTTCGATTCCTTGGTTAAAGAATTGAAAATTCCTAAAGGATACCCTACTCCCATGCCGGCAGAATATTATGTTCTCCGGAAAGCTATTGGATATCCGGCAGTTTTAGGTGAAGCAGCATTTATCACCAATCCACAAGCGGAACTATTATTAAAAACCGATGAATATCAGCAGCGGGAAGCGAAAGCGTATTTTGAAGGGATTAAACGCTATTTTGAATCAGGTACACTTAAGATCAATAATATCGTTCCCGCAGATGGCGCGATTTTGTCCGACGATGCGAATCCGAAAATATCCGCCGAGATTATTGAAGAGAAAAATGGGCCGGGGATCGATCCCAATGCTATTCAACTGAAACTCGATGGGCAACCGGTATCGTTCCAATTCCGGGGAACCAAACTTAACTATAGTCCGGCCTCTTCTTTAACTAATGGTGAACATACCATTACGATCGATGCGCGAAATAAAAAAGGTAATTCTGCATCAACGGCAAAACGAACTTTTATCGTTCACCTTCCACCGGAAAATATCGAGGTTAAGGTAACGCCTAAAAACATTCCACCAGATGGAAATGCTGAAGTTATGATCACTGCTATTGTCCGGGATAAGAATAATAATCCAGTAGCAGATGGAACAACAGTCACTTTTACTGCTGATAATCGGTATCTCGGTTTTGCCTTAACGCATTCCGGTACCGCAACCTGGTACTATACCGGCAAATCATATATGGCAACGACACCAATCGTCGCTTCAATCGGCCCGAAAACCGCTATTACTACTATCGAATCCAATCTGGATAGTCAAGGCATGATAATCGGGACGGTTATCGCAAATAATGGCACACCAATAGTAAACGCCCAGATTAAATTGGTGGATAGTAATATGGGGCAAACTAATAATGACGGTAAATTCTTTATCAGCGAACTTGGCCCCGGTGCTTATCCGGTATCAATTGCAATGAATGGATATATTCCATTAACCCAGCCAGTCGAAGTTAAACCCGGCCTGAGTAGTAGTGCTACTTTTAAGCTTATTCCAGTAGCTAATGGAGTATTCCATAATAAATCATTTATCATCGATCCGGCGTTTGGTGGCGCCCAAAGTGGTGCGGTCGGTCAAGCAGGACTAGTTGCCGCCCAGATCAATCTAAAAGTCGCCTTGGAGCTCAGCCGGTTACTCGAAGCTGCCGGAGCGAAAGTTACCATGACCAGAACTGATGATGAGCATATGATGTCTGACCCGGAAAAAGCAGTGTTAGATGCCCTGGTTGATAATGAGTTATATCTCATAATCAATCATGGCCGATCAGCGGATACCACCCAAAACTATTGCGTAATATACCATTATCCCAACCAGCGCATCTCGCTATCGAAAAGCATTTTAGCTAGTCTCCAGAAACGATTCGGATATCCTTTGATACCGTATATCGGTCAATATGGTAAAGATGGAGTGATCGATAATTCCGATTATATCATCGTCCAGAGTTATGGACTGCGAATTGAACCATCATTAATCAGTAATCCAGAAGAAGAAAAACGATTAAAAAATGATGCGTATCTGAAAAGTGAAGCACAAGCGATTTACGAAGGTATCTTAAACTATTATGCTGAAGTAGCGAAATAAGATTGATTCAAGCATTGAGATAGAGATATGCGATAAGAGGAAGCTTTTATTTCCTCTTATCTCTTATCTCGATTCTCTACGCTACGATGTTTTTTCTCCCAGACCAGTTCCGCTTCCGGTCTACGAATATATCTCGGTTCGAGCTTCAAGGGGTCATCTTGTATTCCTGCAGCTAATTTCTGTAAACCCAATTCAGCAATACTACTCGGCAATACTCCTTGCAGGTTTATCGGTGCGAAGATCGCCCGGTCACCGAGAGCATCTTTTATCTCTTGCTGATGTTTAGATATACCATTCCCGGTAAATAAACAGGGGAAATGCAGTTGCGCTAGTAAATCCGGAATTGAACAAACCAAATCTTCAAAAATCCGTTCCAACCGACCTTGCTGCGCTTGAAATCCGGCCGCATAAACCTCACCGCGCAACGCATCTATCATTGGATAGATAAACCCATTTGATGCGCTTAATGGATAAGCCAACGCTTCCAGTGTGGAGATGCCGATTAACGGGATTTTATTTAAATAAGCCAAACTTTTTGCGGTAGCCACCCCTATTCTCAATCCAGTGAATGAACCGGGCCCAATGGCTACGGCTATCCCGGTAACACTATTCAATGTTACTTGTGCATCGCGGAGCATTGCTTCAATTGCCGGAAATAATCGCGCAGAATGAGTTGCGGTCACATCTAACTGATAATTAGCGATTAACCGCTCATCACTAGCCAACGCTACCCCGCCGGTAGTAGTAGAAGTATCTATACCAAGAATTAGCATAATATGGAAAATCCAAATTACTACAGGTTGAATTTCAAATGTTGTTTTATTAAGCTACGATATTTTACTCCTATTGGAGTGAATGTAATGTTCCGTTTATTAGCACCATCCATATCCGGAGTAAACCTAATTTCCAGCCGTTCTTCCGGAAGTACTCTGGGAAACCGATCTGCCCATTCGACAACCACTATTCCAGAATTAGTTAGATAATCCTGCCATCCTAAATTCCAGACTTCTTCTTCTGATTTCAACCGATAGAAATCGAAATGATATAATCGTAGCCGACCGGCATATTCATTTAATATAGTAAAACTCGGGCTATGTACCGATTCGGAAATTCCTAATCCAGCTGCCAAACCGTGAACAAAAATGGTTTTACCACTACCCAATTCGCCAACTAATGCGATTACTTCTCCACCGGTTAATATCACACTTAACTGGTTACCTAACTTCCGGGTTTGTTCTGCTGAATTGGTCTGCACATTCATATTCTCTTTCAACTCTTATTTATTTTGTTTTCTCTTTTAGTGTGCTTTTTAAATATGCCTCGATAAATGGAGTTATATTTCCATCCATTACTGATTGGACATGACCTATTTCCAACCCAGTACGATGGTCTTTAATCAAACTATACGGCTGGAAGGTATACGACCGAATCTGACTACCCCAGGCGATATCCTTTTTCTGTTGTTCCAACTTAGCCGCTTCCTGCTCTTTTTGTTCCCGGTAAAATTCATATAACCGAGAACGAAGGATTTTCATCGCCATCGCTCGATTCTTATGCTGCGACCGTTCATTCTGGCAGGAGACCACGATACCGGTCGGTAAATGGGTTATTCTAACTGCTGAATCGGTAACATTTACATGCTGACCTCCGGCGCCACTCGATCGAAAGGTATCAATTCGTAAATCCGGTTCTTTAATATCCACTTCGATAGTATCGTCTACTTCCGGATAAACATATACTGAAGCAAACGAAGTATGCCGCCGTTTATTCGCATCAAACGGTGAGATTCTTACCAGACGATGGACACCAACTTCTGCTTTCAAGTATCCATACGCATACTTCCCCTTGATTAACGCAGTTGCACTTCTTATCCCCGCCTCATCTCCTGATTGGATTTCCATCAGTTCCGTAGTAAACCCTTGTTGTTCCGCCCAACGAAGATACATCCGCAACAGCATATTTGCCCAATCACAGGATTCGGTACCGCCTGCTCCCGGATGTAAATACAAAAAACAGTTGTGGATATCCATCGGATCATTCAGGATACTTTGAAATTCGAGCTGCTCGAATTCATGCGTTACCCGGTCGAGTCCGATTCGAATCTCAGATTCGAATTCTGATTCACCCGGTTCTAATGAAGTTCCAGTATCGATCGCTGGCGTTTCGAGTGCCAATTCGGCTAGGATGCGCAAATCGTCTAAATCCTTTTCCAGTTTCATCCAGGGTTCAAACTGCGATTTTAATTCGCTTAATTTCTGTGCTGTTTGTTGTGCTATGGTAGGATTATTCCAAAAGTTCGGTTGGCTGGTTTGCTTTTCCAGTTCCAATATCTGCTGGTTTAGGCTAGGAATGTCAAAGATACTCCTTCATTTGAAGAATTTTTTGCTGTAGTGATTCGATATTCTTTTGGTATTCTAGCAACATACTAACTATATTCCAACCTTTAATTTGTATTATTCCGGATTCTCAGTTTCCACTACTGGTTCAATTACCCGTCGATATTCGCATTTTATGCACTGATAATATTTCCCAACTGTCTTATTGAATTTCTCAACCAGATATAATGCACCGCATTCAGGACATTTCTGGAATACCGGTTTATCCCAACTTGCAAATTTACATTTCGGATAATTACTACAGGCATAGAAGATTTTCCCTTTTCGGGAACGCTTACTACTGATTTGACCGCCACAGCCCGGTTCCGGGCAAATACCGATCGGAATCGGTTTTGCATTCTTGCATTTCGGATAATTGCTGCAGGCTAAAAACGGACCGTATCTTCCGGTACGAACAATCATATTTGCACCACATTTTTCGCATTTCTCTGTCGATTGCGATTCCGAAGTTCCTGCAACATTAGGTTGCCCACTCACTCCCGGTTCAGATGTAACCGAAGCAGCACCCGGTATTACTATCGGTTTCGGTGCGACAATCGGTTTCGCATTCTTACATTTCGGAAATGCAGAACAAGCCATAAAACTACCCCGTTTACCCCATTTAATCACCATTTCTGCTCCACATTTTTCACAAACTTCACCGGTTGGGGTACTTAATTCCTGTTTTACATTTCGCATGGTTTTTTGGGCTTCAGCCAATGCGGCACTGAATGGTATATAAAAATCGTTCAAGACCTGAACCCATTGCATTTGCCCTTCTTCAATTTTATCCAATTCCGTTTCCATTAACGCGGTAAACGAGACATTCATAATTCTGGGAAAATGGGATACTAATAATGTATTTACCACAATCCCCAGTTTTGTTGGATGAAACCTTCCTTTTACTTTTTCCACATAATGCCGGTCTTGTATGGTTTTAATAATAGTTGCATAAGTACTGGGGCGACCAATACCTTTTTCTTCCAACTCTTTAACCAAAGTCGCTTCATTATATCGCGGTGGTGGTTCAGTAAAATGCTGTTTAGGTTCTAATTTTACCAAATCAACGACCTGTTTTGGATGCAAGGTCGGTAAAACCAAATCTTTCTCACCTTCCGGTTCTTCTTCTGTTCCCGAAGATGGTGGCGCTAGAATCGGCTTTTCATCCCGACTTTCGATGTAGACTTGGGTAAATCCAGGGAATTTCATGATCATACCATTTGTCCTGAAAGTATACTGCTTGGCTTTGATATCTACCGAAGTAACTTCATATATTGCTGCACTCATTTGACTGGCAACAAACCGTTCCCAAATGAGTTTATATAATTTATACTGCTCGGGTGATAAATATGCTTTGATTGAATCTGGGTCCCGATCAATACTGGTCGGTCGAATCGCTTCATGCGCATCCTGTATTTTTCCTTTTGCCGCATATTTACGCGGTGATTCTGGAACATATCTCTGCCCATATTTAGAGATAATATAATCACGCGCTTGTTGCTGCGCCTCATTTGCTATTCGTGTAGAATCGGTTCGCATATAGGTGATTAACCCGATATTACCCTCATTCCCGAGTTCCAGCCCTTCATATAACTTCTGCGCAACCATCATAGTTTTACTGGTTGGAAACGACAATTTTCGTACTGCTTCCTGCTGGAGTTTACTAGTCGTAAATGGTAACGGAGGTGACTTCTGTTTTGGTTTGGTAACTACTTTTTCAACAATATAATTCGCACCAACTAAATCTGAAAGGATATGATCTGCTTCATTTTTATTATTAATGGTAGCTTTCTTGTTATCAATTAAGCTTAATTTCGCATCGAATAGAATATTATCCGATTTCAGATGCGCCGTTATACTCCAATATTCCTCCGGAACGAATTTTTTGATTTCCTCTTCTCGTTCGCAGATTAAACGCACAGCTACCGACTGCACTCGACCGGCACTCAAACCTTTTCTAACTTTTTTCCAGAGTAGCGGGCTGAGCTGATATCCGACTAATCGGTCAAGAATACGACGCGCTTGTTGCGCATCGACTTTATTCTGATCAATAGCTCCCGGGACATCAATTGCAGTCAATACCGCAGATTTAGTGATCTCATTAAACATGATCCGATAAATCTGCTTTTCTTTCTTCCCAAGATAATTGGCGATATGCCACCCGATTGCTTCTCCTTCTCGATCCGGGTCGGTAGCAATATAGATATTCTCCACATCTTCAGCGGTTTTCTTTATCTCAGCCAACAATTTCTTCCGGAGCGGCATCACCACATATTCGGGGAGAAATCCATGCTCGATATCAACGCCTAATTTCCTAGTTGGTAAATCGATTACATGTCCCATCGAGGCACGCAAGATATATTGCGATCCAAGAAATTTACTTAATGTTTTCTGTTTCGCCGGTGATTCGACGATTACTAAAGATTTTTTACTCATATTATTATTCCATTTTCCGGTCTATTGGTTAACCTATGTTCTCTATATATCTTATATTATCCGAATAAACCGTTTTCCTGCAACTTCTTTTATATATCCTTTCAATTCCAGTTCGAGGAGATGTTTTGCCAATGCTGCCGGAGTTAATTGCGTTGCTATCGCTATCTGATCAACATGCATCGGCTCGCTAGATAACGTTTCGACAATTATTTTTTGCTCTCCAAGGAGTCCGGCTATTGCCGGAATTGATTTCGACTGTTCTTTAGATTTCGGTTCAATAACAAAACCTAATTCTAGCAAAATATCCTCTGCGGTAGTAACCAATTTCGCTCCTTGTTGAATTAATTTATTCGTACCGCGACTCGTTGTCGCAGTGACATTTCCCGGAACTGCAAAAACGAGTCGATTTTGGTCTATTGCATGTTCTGCTGTTAATAATGCTCCACTACTATCACTCGCTTCAACTACTACAACCCCCAAACTTAATCCGCTAATAATCCGGTTCCTTTTGGGGAAGTTAGCTGGTTCCGGTGTTGTACCCATGGGAAATTCAGAGATGATACAACCGGTCTGATTCTGAATAATTTTATTTCGAATCGCCTGATTTTCTCGTGGATAATTTATATCGATTCCATTTCCGATAACCGCAATAGTTCTTCCATTAGATTCTATCGCACCAAGATGCGATTCGGTATCAATTCCATGTGCAAAGCCGCTGACTACGGTTAACCCGGCAAGAACTAAATCTTGCGCAAGTTTTCGTGCGGTCAAACGACCATAGGTAGTTGCTCGACGCGAACCGACAATAGCTATCGCTTGATTATCTTCGGATTTTAAATCCCCTTGAACATATAATATCGATGGAAAATCATATATCGTTTTTAAATGTGGCGGATAGCCTTCGTCTTGATATGTAATCAGTTTTACTTGATATTTCTGCACTAATGCTAATTCTTTTTCCGGATCAATCCAATTTTTCCGATCGATAATCGCATTTGCTATTTTCCGGTCAATTCCTTTCACCTCGCTCAGCTGCGAGATACTTGCCTGGAGTGCTTCTTCCGGAGAACCGAAATGGTCGACTAAATATCGGAATCGCAAGTCTCCGATACCAGAGATGGCACGTAAAATTAACCAATATTGTATATTGTCACGCATAGGAGATAATTTGAATTGAACTGAGAGACTAGGGCTAAGAGAATAAATAACTTACATACTCTCTCACAACAATCTTAATTTCCAGAATCCGTTTAAGGTAAAAGATTCTGAATAAATTCAGGCAGGCTATTTTTCACATCCTCCGATAGGATACCAAACGCGAATAATCCGTAAACAATAAATAAGACGACCAGGATAAATATCAAGAATTTAAACCATGCACTCCGGGACAAACGGAGTAAACCTTTGCCAATGGAACGAAATGTTTGGACAATCATCTGGTCCGGTCGAGCGATTGAAACCTGATGATCTAATTTTTTTTCGAGTAAACCCAATGTTTCATTAATAAACAAATATGCGGTATTCCACTCGCTTTCCAATCTTTTCCGCGCTATATCACTTAATTGACTAACATAATCGGTCGATGCAACCCGGGAAATGATATCCATAATCATCTGCCCGATTTCTATTTCAAACTCTAAAACACTGAGTAATATTTCTTGTCGTTCAGCAATGCGATTTTTTAGGGTTAGAAAATCATCTGAAGACATTTGCGAAACTTCAGAATTCTCTTCAAAAATCCCATGAAATTTCATCCAATCTTCTAGTAAACCTTCTATTTCTGTTATTTGATTTCTAATGGTTTTTGCAGACATTTGATAACGTTATCTGACACTCTCTCCTGTAAAAAATACTTTATTTTGCTACAACATTCACCATATTAAATACCGGTAGATACATAGCAATAACAATGCCACCGACAATAACACCCATGATTGCGATCATGATCGGTTCGAGCATTGAAGTTAATGCGGCAACTGCAGCATCAACTTGATCTTCATAGAATTCAGCGATTTTGTTCAACATATCCTCTAAGGCACCGGTTTTCTCCCCGACATCAATCATTCGAGTCACCATTGGTGGAAATACTCCGGTTTGTGCTAATGGTCCAGCTATGGTTTCTCCCTGTTGAATACTGTTTTTCGTTTTATTTACTGCACTTTCGATAATAACATTACCTGCGGTTTTCGCAACAATTTCCAATGCATTTAATATATTCACTCCGGAACGAACCAAGGTGCTTAAAGTTCTTGTAAATTTAGCTACCGCTACTTTCCGAAAAAGATCGCCAAAAATCGGCATATTAAGTTTGAAGGTATCGAATTGCCATCTGCCCTTAGGCGTATTAACATATCGTTTCAACGCATACCCTAATCCAACGAATACGATTAACCAAATATACCAGAATTTCCTTAACGCCCTACTAATAGAAACGATGATTTGGGTTGGGACAGGTAGTTGCGCATCAAAACTGCGATAGATCGATTCAAACGTCGGAATAACTTTAACGAGAATAAATATGACAATCGCAATTGCAATAATAGATACTACCGCTGGATAAACTAACGCAGATTTAACCTTTCGTCGGATCGATCCTGATTTTTCAAGATATGCTGCAAGTTGATTCATAATACTATCAAGCATACCACTTGCTTCACCGGCTCGAACCATGCTTACATATAACTGATCAAATATTTTTGGATGTTTTTCTAGCGCATTAGTAAAAGTACTTCCTGCTTCAACATCTTTTCGGACATCAACCACCGCTTTTCTAAGAATCGGATTCTCTAATTGTTCCCCGAGAACGTCTAAACTCTCAATCAGGGGTAACCCAGCGCTAACCATCGTTGCCAACTGACGACTGAATATAATCAGATCATCCAGCGATACATGCGTCCGTGCAAGACGAAATTTCTTTTTTCCAGAGGTCGGTTTTATCTGATCTTGACTGATTGCAGTTACAAGTAATCCCTGTGAACGCAACATCTTAACGAGTACATCTTGGCTTGGCGATTCTACAATACCATCAACTATTTTCCCTTGTGCATTTCGTGCAGTATATTTAAACGATGGCATAATCTACCTCCTTAAATATATTATTATTCCTTATTATGAAAGCTCATCGGACAAGGTTACACTTAATACTTCTTCAACTGTTGTCGTTCCGTCCAGAACTTTTAAAATACCACTATCTCGTAATGTTCTAATCCCTTTTTCTTTAGCAATTCTCTTAATTAAAGAAACACTCGCTTTTTCAACGATTGCTTCTCTGATTTTTTCGCTTACCACGAGAATTTCATACAGAGCTAATCTACCACGATATCCGCTTTTATGGCAATAGTCACATCCTACTCCGCGATAAAATCTCAATGTCTCCGGGTCCCGATCGCCAATCCCTAAAGCATGAATGATTTCCGGTGTGGGTTTATATACCTCTTTACATCGTGGACAAATCTGACGAACTAGTCGCTGTGCGACCACCATTAAAACCGATGCTGCAACCAAGAATGGTTCTACTCCCATATCGCTTAATCGAGTGATCGAACTTGGCGCATCGTTGGTATGCAAGGTACTCAGTACTAAATGGCCGGTCATAGCAGCTTTAATAGCAATTTCTGCGGTCTCCAAATCTCGAATCTCACCTACCAGAATGATGTCCGGGTCTTGTCGTAAAAATGAACGTAGGGCTGCAGCGAAATTCAAGCCGATATCCTCTTTAACCTGAATTTGGTTTACTCCTTTTAATTGGTATTCGACCGGATCTTCAGCGGTCATAATATTTCGGGTTGGACTATTGATGGTGCTTAACGCCGAATATAAGGTAGTAGTTTTTCCACTTCCAGTTGGTCCGGTGACCAGAATCATACCATATGGTTTCCGAATTACCTCCTGGAAGGTTTGCAGTGAATCTGCTTCGAACCCGAGTTTGGATAAATCCAACACCAATCCGCCCCGATCGAGAATACGCATAACAATCTTTTCCCCGAATATGGTTGGCAGACTTGATACTCGCATATCGACTACCCGATCGGAAACCCGCACTTTAAACCGTCCATCTTGTGGAAGACGACGTTCAGCAATATCAAGATCGGATAATATTTTGATTCTTGAGGTTATTGCCGGATGGAGTCGTTTCGGAGGTGGTGCTACTTCATGTAAAACACCATCGATTCGGTAGCGGACGCGTAACGAATCTTCGTACGGTTCGATATGGATATCACTCGCTCGTTCTTTGATTGCTTCTTGCACCAGAACATTAACTAGTTTAACCACTGGTGCATCTTCAGCCATATCTTTAATTTGGGCTAAATCGAGTTCTTTTTCATCAGAGACCAATTCGACATCGGTTTTTATTTCTTCGATATCTTTTAATGTTTCCTGAAGAACATCTTGTTTTCGATAATATTGTTCAATCGCACGATTGATTTCTGATTCATAGCTGATTAAGGGTATGATTTCATTTCCGGTCAATACCTTTAGTTCATCGAGAATATAGATATTTGCCGGATCGGATAAGGCTACCGTTAATTGATTTCCGGTTTTATCGACTGGAATGATTTTATATTTCCGGACGATATCTTCAGGTATCGTTTTAATTATTTGAGGATCAATTTCATAATGGGATAGCGTGATATAGGGAATGCCAAGTTGGCGCCCTAATGCCGCAGCAATAGTTTCTTCAGAAGCTAATCCCAGACCAATTAAAACATCTCCTAACCGTTTTCCTATTTTTTTCTGTTGTGCAAGTGCTTGCTGCAGCTGTTCTTGCGTTATTACCGATTCTGCAACCAGCATTTCTCCGAGACGTTGACGATGAGTTATTGGCATAATTTTTAGATGGGAACTATTAAATTTTACATCCGCACTCCTTATATTTGGAGTTCGTAACTTAAAAAACCAGTATTTTCTTTGTTTTATTAATCTGCTCTGATAAATTATTTAACATTAATTTTTACCATAAACCGAGGATTCAATCAAGTATTTATATACTTTTTCAGGTAAATAATACCGAATTGGTCGATGCGTTTGAATCCGTTTCCTGATTTCAGTCGCAGAAATATGCACTGGTTCCATATTAATTAACCTTACCCGCGGGGTAAGGCGACTGTCCAATAAACTGAAATCAAATCCTTTCCGTGGGGCAACGAGAAACCGGCATAAATCAAGCAATTGTTCCGCATCTTTCCAGGTAAAGAACTCGAGTAACGCATCTAAGCCGATAATAAAATTCAGTTCTGTTCCAGGTCCATATTTCTTTTGGAAAGCTTTAATGGTATCGATCGTATACGATTTATCATTCCGGTTCAATTCGATATCCGAAACCTGAAACAATGGATTTCCGGCAATAGCCAATTTAACCATCTGCAACCGATGTTCTGCGGTAGCAATATCATGGTTCGCTTTATGTGGTGGTATCGCTGCCGGGACAAAAACCACCTGGTCGAGTTTAAATTGCGATAGACTCTCCTGTGCAATAATTAAATGCCCAATATGTATCGGATTAAATGTTCCCCCGAAAATACCTAAACGCATTTCTCTTTCGGATTTCGGATTGCAGATTGCGGAATTAAACTTTAAACTCCGAAATCATCTATCATCAATCCGCTATCATCAATTAAGTCCTTACCTGTCCTTCACCGAAAACAATGAATTTGGTACAAGTTAGTTCTTCTAAACCCATTGGACCACGGGCATGAAGTTTATCAGTACTAATTCCAATCTCAGCACCGAGGCCGAATTCTAATCCATCATTAAACCGGGTTGAAGCATTAACCAATACCGCTGAAGAATCCACTTCACGAATGAACCGATGTGCGGATTGATAATCTTGAGTAATAATCGCATCGGAATGTTTCGATCCATATTTGGTAATAAACGCAATGGCAGTATCCATATCTTTAACGATTTTTACCGATAGAATTAAATCATTATATTCGGTATACCAATCCTCTTCGGTCGCTGGTTTTGCTTTTGGATAAAGCTTGCATACTTGAGGACAGCCACGGATCTCGACTCCGGCAGCAACCAACCGATCCAGCATTTTCGGTAAAAACTTGCCTGCAATATCCTGATGTACAAGCAGATTTTCGATTGCATTACATACTGCCGGACGTTGGACTTTGGCATTAAATGTTATCTCTTCCGCCATATCCAAATCGGCAGCAATATCTACATATATTGCACATACTCCTTTATAATGCTTGATAACCGGAATAGTCGATTGTTCTACTACCGCCCGAATTAAAGTCTCGCCGCCGCGGGGAATGATTACATCGATATACTGGTCTAATTTTAATAGTTCTGCTACTGCTTGTCGGTCAGTAGTATCGATAAAAGAAATAGCCGATTTCGGAACCTGATTTTTCTCACATATTTCTTGCATTATTTCTATTAATACTCGGTTCGAATTGATTGATTCCGACCCACCGCGCAGAATTACTGCATTTCCGGATTTTAAACATAATCCTGCTGCATCTACGGTTACATTTGGTCGCGATTCGTAAATAATTCCAATCACTCCCAACGGTACTCGCATCCGACCGACCATTAACCCGTTCGGCCTTTTCCACATTTTGACGATCTCACCCACCGGATCCGGAAGGTTGACTATTTCTCGAACTCCATCAGCCATCGATTTAATCCGAGCTGGGGTGAGGGTTAACCGGTCAATCATAGCTTTCGAAATACCATTGGATTTCGCTGTCCTAACATCCTGTTCATTCGCTGCAATAATCCGGGATTGTTGTGTTTCTAGCGCAGCCGCAATATCAGTCAATATCCGATTTTTTACGGTAGTCGATATTATTGCTATTTGCCTAGAGGCAATTTGAGTTTGTTTAGCTAATTCATGGATTTTGTCTTTTAATTCCATAGTATGAACAATTTAAATAACTTCAATGGTTCTTAATGTTTCTATTATTTTGACCTTGATAATGGAATCGATTTTTGCATTAGTATAGTCGTTTCCGCCCAGAATTGCAACAAAAATCGTGTTTATATCTACCCTCTTCTATTAAAATTTTCTCTCTATTTCGTTAAGTTATAGAATAATTTGCCTATTTCAAGTATTGAGTCGTATAATGAAATAAATGACTAAAAGGAGTAAACCATGAAAAAAGAATTAACCACTTTACAACAGATTCGAGCTAAACTTAACGATTTCGATAGCTGGTATCGATACAAAAATGAACTTGGGGCGGAAATGCTGCCGGTAGAACAATTAGCATTGCAGTCTCTCGATCGTATCTTGAAGAAGACCCGGAAATTGAAAGATAATCCTGTCCTGGCTGCTCAAGAACCGATAGCGTTAAATCAAATCAGAAAATTACGGCCAGATGGACCAAGAAAAATGGAGTTAAAACTGACTGAAACAGAGGTATCTAATAAAGTTCTTGGTGGATGGCTTGGACGTTGTGCTGGTTGCGTTCTCGGTATCCCAGTAGAAGGAATGGATAAATCTCAAATTATCAAATTCACCGATTTTATCGGGCAACCGTATCCAATAGACGATTTCTTTATCTCGATTCCGCATCAGCATCATCAACACCTGCATTATAATGTTACTCCGAAAAACAAATTCGCTCGGGATTTGATTGAATATGTTGGTGCGGATGATGATCTCGCATATCTAATTATCAATCTCGTGATTATCGAAACCTACGGGCAGAAGTTCACATGCAAAGATGTAGGAAAAGAATGGGTAGAACGGTTACCGATAGCTTGCACGGCAGAAGATGTCGCGATAAAGAATATGAAAAAAGGTATACTTCCTCAGAAATCCGCGCGGATTGATAATCCTTATGCGGAATGGATCGGTGCTGATATCCGGTCGGATATGTGGGGCTATGTAGCACCAGGATTACCGGAACTAGCGGCTGAATTCGCATATCGGGATGCCAGTGTTTCCCATATTAAAAACGGAACGTATGGCGAAATGTTTTTTAGTGCGCTAATCGCTGCAGCATTTGCTGAATCCGATATCCGGAAACTCATTGCAATTGGATTATCTGAAATTCCAAAACAATGTCGATTGGCTGAAGCAATCAACCTTACTATCAAGTGGTATGAAGAATCAAATCACGATTGGGAAAAAACCTGGCAACAAATTGATGACCGCTATGGATATATGCATATGGCTGATACTATCCAGAACGCTTGTTTTACTATTCTCGGTCTATTGTATGGAAATTATGATTTCACCAAAACTATCGCATATACGGTTATGGCAGGAGACGATACCGATTGTACGGGAGCGACTGCCGGCTCGATTCTCGGAGTCATCCTTGGTGCGAACCAGATTCCGGATAAATGGTATAGCCGGTTTAATGATCGAATCGTCAGTTACGTTCGTGGAATGGAAGATAATAAAATCTCTGAGCTGGCAAAACGAACGTTAGCAATTTCCACTAGGATCAGCAAGAAATATCAATCAATAAAATAAATATCACTATTGTGTATATTATAAACAGGATATAGTAAATATATATTTAGTACTTAATTCATTACTTATCAATCTACAAAGGCTATATTGAAACTAAAAGGAACATTAAGTATTTAAATATCGTCTAAAATATCAGAATAGCGATTCCTAATTCTTCCTCTTAATTTATTCTTTTTTTTCTTGACAAGGGTATCTAAACAGCATTATACTTAATATACTAAACTATTAATTTAATTAATTATTTATACTATTAATAACATCGAGTCGCCTTATATAGACGATATAACTGAAACATTAAATTTCCTAATAGAAAATTTGATTTTTACGTTGAATCGCTAATATACTAGTTAATTGAATATTAATGAGCTAAGATTAAAGTTATCGGAGGTAGTAATTATGAAACGTCATTTTACCACACTAAATATTTGTTTCCTTCTGGTATTCCTTCTATCTATTTCCAGTTTTGCTATTGAATCAGATAACCGGACACTGCAAGCTGATATAGCAGTTGATACTTCAACCACTTCAGTTCTACCGGTAAAGCTAACCTTATCTAACTGTATTGCTATTACCATTGCTCATCATCCAACCTTGATCAGTTCACGGGAGCAAATCAATATCGCGAAATCACAGAAACGACAGGCATTATCATCTTTTTACCCGCAAGTTAATATTAGTTCCAATTATAAAGGGAGTAAGGCTGAAGATGAAGAATCAACTAAATCGTTAGCCGCTACTGGTTCGGTATCGCAACTTATCTATGATTTCGGGGTAACACCAGCTAATATTCGCGAAGCAGATGAAAATATTAATATCGAAATGCAAAACTACTATTCGACTGAACTAACCATACTGCTTAATGTTAAAACTGCCTATTATACCGTACTCCAGAATCAAGAAGCTGTAGCTATCGCTCAAGAAACGCTCGATAATGCGAAATTACATCTGAAACTTGCTGAACGGTCGTATACCATTGGAATTGTAGCTAAACTCGATGTGGCTAAAGCACAGGTTGAAGTTGCCAATGCCGAATTATCGTTAGTTTCAGCGAAAAATGAATATCTGGTCTCGATTCGCAGCTTAAATAATGCGATGGGATTGGAAGCCAATACCTATGAAAATATAGAATTACCGGAAACATCCTATTCTTCGGTTAGTACCGAGTTATCCCAATTAATCTTAATCGCATTACGTGACCGGCCTGATGTTCGCATTTTTAAAAATGAACGCGAGCAGTTAAAAGCCGGGCTCTTGGTAGCAGAACGCGGTCATTTCCCGACCATTTCCGCTTCCGGCAATTATAGTGAATCCGGAAATACTACTCCGTTAAATTATTCTTGGTCTGGTACTCTGGGATTAAGTTTCTCATTATTCAACGGATTTAATACTGAAGCGCAAATCCAGCAAAGTAAAGCGAAACTACGGAATCTGGATGCGCTGGAGCAAAAAATGGTTCAAGATGTCCAGCTTGATGTAACTACCAATTATTTGAATGTGAAAAGCGGTGAAGAGAAAATCAAATCCGCGCAAACTCTCGTTGACCAGGCGAAAGAATCACCGCAACTGGCTACTGGTAGATACCAGAATGGATTAGGCTCATTTTTAGATTTAAGTGACGCGCAGGTATCATATAGCAACGCGCGAATTAGTTTATCGCAATCAATTTATGCGTATCAAATCAATTTAGCCCAACTCCAAAAATCGATTGGGCAGAAGTAATTATACTCGATAAAGGGGATATAGTTTATGCCATTCAAAAAGAAATATTATAAATGGATTATCGCAGGGATTATCATCATCGTCATAGGTTATGGTGGATATCAATTTTTCCGCGGAGAGAAAACCGTTAAAACATTTCGTACGGCTAAAGTAGAACGGGGATATGTATCAGAATTAATCACTGCGACTGGTAAGGTCCAGGCAACGACTGAAGTCGATGTTGGCAGCCAGGTTTCAGGTACTATTCAGGCAATTTATATCGATTATAATTCCCGGGTTAAAAAAGGCCAGTTGATTGCGCAGATTGATCCCCGAACCTTACAAGCGCAAGTCACCCAGAATAAAGCGAACCTTGAATCCGCAGAAGCCGGAGTTAAAAATGCTCATGCGGCATTTGAAAATGCGAAAGCTAATGTCCAAAATCTGAAAGCCGCGTTAGTCAGTGCAAAAGCTAACGCTGAAAAAGCGAAATCCACAATGGAGTACAATAACCGGAATTATGAACGGTATAAACAATTACGCACCGAGGATTTGGTTTCGCAAAATGATTTGGAGAATGCACAAACCAGCTATGAAACGGCAAAAGCTAGTTACGATGCTGCGGTCGCCCAAATCGATTCAAATCAGGCACAATTCGTAGCCGCACAAGCTTCTGCGAAAGCTGCCGAAACCAACATCGATTCCGCGAAAGCTGATGTTAGTAAAGCGAAAGCGGCTTTAGAACAATCGGAACTGAACTTGAGTTATACCCGGATTATTGCCCCGGTTAATGGTACGGTCATTTCCAAAGATGTCGAAGTCGGCCAGACCGTAGCAGCAAGTTTATCCGCCCCGACCTTATTTTCCATTGCTGAAGATTTAGCGAAAATGCAGGTGGTGGCCAGTATCGATGAAGCTGATGTTGGTCGAGTTAAAGAAGGGCAGAAAGCATCGTTTACCGTCGATGCATATCCGGATAAAAAATTCGAAGGAAAAGTCAGTCAAATCCGGTCTAATCCCATCACCGAATCGAATGTTATTACCTATCAAGGGATTATTGATGTATCTAATCCGAATTTAGAACTCAAACCCGGTATGACCGCCAGTATATCGTTCATCGTTTCCGAAGCGGATAATACTTTAAAAGTACCGACTGCAGCATTACAATTCAAACTCCCCAAATCCAGTATCTCCAATTCAGATACTGACACTACTTCCAAAGCTGGAAGAGTATATATTCTTGATGAAATGAATCAGCCAAAAGAGGTTGCTGTTAAACCGGGTATTTCTGATGGCATATATACCGCAGTAGAATCGAATCAACTAGCTGAAGGACAGCAATTGATTGTTGGATATACAACGCAATCAACTGATAAAACCTCATCGTCACGGAGTCTCTTAGGAGGAGGAGGACCACCTCCATAGTGGTGGAAAAACCGATATTATGCCACATCTATTAGAAGTCGAGCATTTAACTAAAATATATCATTTGGGTGATGTGCAAGTCAATGCACTTCGCGGTATTAATACCTATATCGATACCAGTGAGTTTGTTGCTGTAATGGGACCTTCCGGTTCGGGTAAATCGACTTTTATGAGTATCTTGGGGTGCCTTGATCAACCGAGCCAGGGTATCTACCGACTGGATGGAACCGATGTATCCCAACTATCTCGGAATAGTTTAGCAGAAATTAGAAATAAACAAATTGGATTTGTATTCCAGCAGTTTAATTTATTATCCCGAACTTCGGCGCTAGAGAACGTTCAACTTCCGTTGATGTATAATGAGACCAGTAATAAAGAACGACATGAAAGAGCCATGCATGCCTTAGAAATTGTTGGCCTCCATGACCGGGCCCATCATTATCCGAACCAATTATCCGGTGGACAACAGCAACGGGTAGCGATCGCCCGGGCTTTAGTGAATTCCCCTTCTATTCTACTTGCAGATGAACCGACAGGGAACCTGGATTCCCGGACTAGTGTTGAAATCATGGGCATATTCCAAAAATTAAATGATCAGAATCATATCACTATCGTTATTGTTACCCATGAACGGGATATTGCCCAATATACCAAACGGGTGATATATTTTAAAGATGGTAAAATTAAATATGACAAACCAGTAGATGACCATCTCGATGCAGTTACTGTATTGAAAGAGATGCCGTTACCTACCGATGAAGAGATTTAACGATAAAAAGCGAAATCCGTACGTGTATACTTTAAAAATGAGTATTCGGGTTCGGATTTCCTCATAAGATCTTATGAAAATAGGAATGACGTTAAAAATCGCATATCATGCGCTGGGCCGAAATCGTACTCGAACGGCGTTAACCATGCTCGGTATCATTATCGGAGTCGCTTCTGTCATAATTATGGTAGGAGTTGGTCAAGGAGCGAAAAAATCGATTGAAAGTCAAATCGCCAGTATGGGAACTAATATGATTGTCGTAATGCCCGGCAGTATGAAATCCGGCGGAATGCGAATGGGATTTGGTAGTGTGCAAACCTTGGTCCCGGCTGATGTTGATGCAATTCTCCGCGAATGCCCTTCGGTGTTATATGCTTCTCCGATGGCCAGTTCTGCAGCGCAAGTGGTTTATAAAAATCAAAACTGGAATACTTCCCTAAACGGCGTCTCGCCATTATTCTTATCCATTCGAGATTGGCAGCTGAGTTCTGGTACTGTGTTTACCGAAAATGATATTAAATCGGCCAGTAAAGTCTGCATACTTGGATATGATGTTGCATCAAGCCTATTTGGGACGAATGAATCCCCGATTGGAAAAAACATTCGCATTCAAAAGATACCGTTTCGGGTTATTGGTCTATTAGTCGCCCGCGGTAAATCGGGAATGGGACGTAGCCAAGACGATGTTATTCTCGTACCATATACCACCTTAATGAAACGAATTCTCAATCAATCTTATATTTCCCTTGCTTTCGTTTCCGCCGTTTCACAAGATCAAATGAAACAGGCACAGTCGGAGATAACCTCTTTATTGCGAAGACGGCACCGTATTAAAGCCGATGGTGAAGATGATTTCTCCATGGGAAGCCAACAAGATATTACCCAGATGGCTACTTCTACTTCAACCGTTTTAACTATCCTTCTTGGAAGTGTGGCTTCGATCTCGCTGCTGGTCGGAGGCATTGGGATTATGAATATTATGCTCGTTTCAGTACGAGAACGGACCCGGGAAATCGGCATTCGTATGGCTGTAGGAGCGAAAAATCGAGATATCATGCTCCAGTTTTTAATTGAATCGATTGTATTAAGTGCTATTGGTGGATTTATTGGCATTATTCTTGGAATAAGCGGGGCTAGTCTTATCTCACGATTTGCGCAATTAACAACGGTTATTTCTCCGATATCAATTGTAGTCGCCATCGGATTTTCTGCTGGAATAGGTATCTTTTTCGGATTCTATCCGGCGCGAACCGCGGCCAAACTTAATCCGATAGATGCTCTCCGTTACGAGTAGCACTATTCAGGTCTATCTTTCCCCTGTCTATTTCGTCTAAGATAGTCAACCACCCTTGGTTTATCTTTGAGGCAAGTACCGTTTTGGAGTAGAGAGATGACGAGGGATATCGGATATCCCTCGTCAAAACACATAATAAAAGCCACAGTAAAATCAAATTGGCAGGTTGCCAAACTGATTTTTATCCTAGAACATGTCTACTGGTTTTATGTGAATAGACACCTCGGCATAGAGATACATTTGACAAGTTGATTTAATCGGTGCTATACTAGTTGATAACCTAAAAAAGCTGAGAAGAGGAGTAGTAGTTTAGCGAACTGCGTTCAGCGAGCCGGATGAAAGGGTGCGAATCCGGTACCAGACCTAAACGAACTCGCCTTGGAGCTGTATGCGCGAACCAAAAAGTAGTGCATACCGGAAGCAACCGTTATCTTGCATTAAAGAAGCCTCTTATTCAAAAATTTGAGTAAGAGGAAAGCAGGGTGGTACCACGGGGTACACTGAAATTTAAATCGCCTACTTCGTCCCTGGCTGAGTCAATGAACTCAACCAGGGTTTTTTTTTTGCTACGAAGGTCCCGAATATAAACGAATAGATCGAATAACTCTAAAAAAGGAGTAGTTCCTATGAACAATATAATGGCCGTTAGTTATATCAGCTCGCTCATTTTAGCTGGATTAGTAGGGCTATTCCTTCTAGGTCGGTTACCCCGACCTAACCCTATCTATTTGACAAAACAAAAGTAATATATACAAAATTTAAAAAGATCAACAAAACCTTAAACAAGAAATGAGGGTAAATATATGGCAGACGCAAATCGAATTATTATATTCGATACGACGTTACGCGACGGCGAACAATCGCCTGGCGCAAGTTTGAATACCAAAGAAAAGATACAAATTGCAAAACAGTTAGCTCGATTAGGAGTAGATGTTATCGAAGCCGGATTCCCGATATCGAGTCCGGGAGACTTTGAAGCGGTAAACTTGATTGCCAAAACCGTTCAAGGCCCGACGATTGCCGGATTAGCGAGAGCGAATGCCGCCGATATCGACCGCTGTTGGGAAGCGGTCAAACCGGCAAAAAGTCACCGCATCCATACGTTTATCGCGACCAGCGATATTCATATCGAAAAGAAGTTGCGGAAAAGCCGGGAAGAAGTTATTGATATCGCGGTGAAAGCGGTTAAACGCGCGAAAGGGTATACCGATAATGTCGAGTTCTCCTGCGAAGATGCCGGTAGAACGGATAAAGACTATATGTGCGCTGTGGTCGAAGCGGTAATCGACGCCGGGGCTACTACCGTGAATATTCCGGATACAGTTGGATATAGTAATCCATTCGAATTCGGGGCGATAATCAAGTATTTGATGGATAAGGTACCGAATATCAAGAAAACCATTATCAGTGTCCATTGCCATAACGATTTAGGGTTATCAGTCGCGAATTCGTTAGCCGCAGTCTTAAATGGCGCCCGTCAGGTAGAATGTACCATTAACGGCATCGGAGAACGAGCGGGAAATGCATCGTTAGAAGAAATCGTGATGAATCTGACTACCCGGAAAGACTTCTTTAACGTAACCACCGGAATTAAAACGGAACAGATTTATCGCACCAGTAAATTAGTCAGTACCTTAACCGGAATTTTCGTGCAACCGAATAAAGCGGTGGTCGGCGGAAATGCGTTCGCGCATGAAGCTGGAATTCATCAAGATGGAGTGCTGAAAGAACGCACCACCTATGAGATTATGACTCCGCAATCGGTCGGATGGACCGGTACCTCGATGGTCATGGGCAAACATTCTGGCCGCCATGCGTTTAAATCCCGGTTAGCGGAATTAGGATATCCGGATTTGACTGATGAACAGGTACAAAAGGCTTTCGAACGGTTCAAGGTATTAGCCGATAAGAAGAAAACCATCTTTGACGAAGATTTAGCCGCAATTGTAGAAGATGAAATGGCGATGATCCCGGAAGCGTTCGTATTCGATTCCATGGAAGTGGTTAGCGGGACTAAAGCTACTCCGAACGCAACGATCCGGCTTCTAAAATCGGGTAAACCGACCACGGTTAAAGCTAAAGGTGATGGACCGGTAGATGCGGCTTATGCGGCGATTAGTAAAATCACCAAAATGAAACCGGAACTTCTGCATTATGGGATTAAATCGATTACCGGCGGTACCGATGCACTCGGTGAAGTAGGAGTTACGCTTAAGGATAAAGGGATGACCGTTAGCGGTCGCGGGTCGCATGAAGATATTATCGTCGCCTCCGCAAAAGCGTATCTGAATGCAGTCAATAAACTGATTTATTTCAAAAAGAAACAAGGGAAATCTAAAAAAATCAAACGCGAACTCTAAGAGAAACAAATCCGAATATCGAATATCGAATATCGAAACGGGATTGCTTCGCTATCGCTCGCAATGACATGCTGTTCTCATGCTGTCATTGCGAGGAGCAAAGTGACAAAGCAATCTAATTTATCTTGTTTCGGATTTCGGATTTCGAAATTCGGATTTGCATTTAACTATATGGGAATGACAATAACCGAAAAAATCTTAACCGCGCATTGCGGTAAAAAAAGTGTAGTACCCGGAGAATTGATTGAAGCGAAGTTAGACTTCATCCTCGGGAACGATATTACTGCACCGATTGCGATCAAAGAATTCCGTAAAGTCGGTGCAAAAAAAGTATTCGACCGAAATCGAGTCGCTTTGGTTCCCGACCATTTCACCCCGAATAAGGATATCAAGTCGGCGGAACAATGCAAATTATTACGCGATTTCGCTAAAGAACAAAAACTGACCAACTATTTCGAGGTCGGTAAAGTAGGAATCGAACATGCGCTATTACCCGAATTCGGATTGGTATTACCGGGAGATGCGATTATCGGTGCGGATTCGCATACCTGTACCTATGGCGCAGTCGGTGCGTTTTCGACCGGAGTCGGAAGTACCGATTTAGCGGCTGCTATGGTTACCGGAAAAGCGTGGTTTAAAATACCGGAATCGATTAAATTCATATTCTATGGTAAACGACAGCCCTGGGTCGATGGAAAAGACTTAATACTGCATACTATCGGGGATATCGGGGTCGATGGCGCGTTATATAAATCCATGGAGTTTACCGGCGAAACCATCGAACGGTTATCCATGGACAGCCGGTTTACCATGTGTAATATGGCGATTGAAGCTGGCGGTAAAAATGGGATTATCGCTCCAGATAAGATAACCATGGACTATATTAAGAATCGGGCGCAACGGAAATATAAAATATTTGCGAGTGACCCGGATGCGAAGTATATTGAAGTTAAAGAATATGATGTATCGAAAATCGAGCCGCAGATATCGTTTCCGCATCTGCCGTCGAATACCAAACCGATTAGTAAAGTAGGAAAAGTGATGATCGACCAGTCGGTAATCGGTTCGTGTACTAACGGCCGTATCGAAGATTTACGGATTGCCGCCAAGATTATGAAAGGGAAAAAGGTACATCCGTATGTTCGCTGCATCGTATTCCCGGCAACCCAAGCGATTTATCTGCAGGCAATGAAAGAAGGATTAATCGAGATTTTCGTTAAATCCGGTGCCGCGGTAAGTACCCCAACTTGCGGGCCTTGTTTAGGCGGCCATATGGGTATCCTGGCTGCGGGAGAACGAGCGATAGCTACTACCAACCGGAATTTCATCGGTAGAATGGGCGATACGAAAAGCGAAGTATATTTATCGAATCCGGCAATAGCAGCTGCGAGTGCGATTTTAGGCAGAATCGGCAGCCCGAAGGAGGTTAAATAGCATGAGTAACCAAATGCAATTTAAAGGAAAAGCTTGGAAATACGGCGATAACGTTAATACTGATGAAATCATCCCGGCCCGGTATCTGAATACTTCAGACCCAAAGGAACTGGCCAAACATTGTATGGAAGATATCGATCCCGAGTTTATGAACAAGATTAAACCGGGAGATATCATTGTAGCCGAAAACAATTTCGGCTGTGGTAGTTCCCGAGAACATGCGCCGGTAGCTATAAAAGAAGCGGGGATATCCTGTGTAATAGCCAATAGTTTCGCCCGGATATTTTATCGGAATTCAATCAACATTGGGTTACCGATTCTCGAATGCCCGGAAGCAGTAGCGGGAATCAAGAATGGCGATGAACTGGCAGTAGAACTAAGTACAGGTAAAATTACGAACCTTAGTACGGCAAAAACATATCAAGCGGCTAGTTTCCCGCCGTTTATGCAGGCATTAATTAAAGCTGGTGGATTAATGCCTTATGTAAAGAAAAAAATATAACGTAAGATTCGCTTTCTGGTTACACTAAAACCACGAGAATAGTATATTTTTCTCGTGGTTTTTTTTATTTAAACACCAGAATTCGGATTCAAAATTGTAACCTTGATTACACCAATGTAACCATAAATTTACGATATGTCAAAAAATGTACTATTTATAAATACTATAAAATATTGCTGCTATTATAGTTATAAAAATTCAATATAATTAATTGATTTAGGTATAAGATTTGCTAAATTACAAACAGGGCTGGTATAGGTAAAAATCGAAACTTAATGTCCAAGATGAATACTTATAATATTTAAAGAAATAATCGAATAAATTAATTGCATAAAAATACTAGATATTATATAATCTATCATAACTTCTAAATTCATTATGAATAAACACTATCGCCTCAAAATGATTAACAAAAAATATCCGGCTGGATTTTCGCTGACTGAAATAATGATTGTCGTAGGAATCATCGGTGCATTTATGGTTCTATCGATACCGGGTTTCGTTAAAATGTACAAGTATTCCAATGTTACCGGTGTTGCTGACCAATTAGCAGCGGATTTAAGATACGCCCAGCAATTAACCATAACGCAAGTGCGACCGCATTATGTGCAACTCTATTATGCAATCAATACCAGTGTTAGTTCTCCTGAGGTACCAAATAGTTACAAAATATATTATCTCAATGGCACAAATGAGGTTGTCGTTAAACGAGTTAAATTAGAAGATAAAGGATATATTACTGAGAGTGATTTTTCTAGCCCATCCGGGCTAATCAAATTCGAAACGAATGGTTCGGCTACCCCACTTAATGACGGGAGAATTAAGATTTGGCAGAATCTGGCTGGTACCAATGGTACCGGTCATTATTTTGCTGTAACTTTAAAATACTCTACTGGAAAGGTGAAAATATACCGTGATCAATGGCCAACTTCTTGGTAATCAAAAATATACTGGGTTTACTTTGGTCGAAGTAATGATAGTAATCTTACTGATGACTGTGAGTATTTTAGGGCTTTTAAGTTTGATTTCCTTGGGAATGCGAATTGACCGAACAGCTAACTATAACACCGCAGCTATTGTTATCGCTAAGGGATTGATTGAAGAGATGAAGGATAATAGCGATTTCTCTACTTCAACCATAACATATAATGATGCTACTACCATTCGACGCATGGTAAAGTATGGAACCGATACTACGACTTATAAATGTAATATGAAAGCTGAAGCAGTAAATTCTGAATTACAAAAATATGTGGTTAATGTATACTGGACCGGAGTCGGTGGAAAGGAAACCAATTTAACATTAGCCACGTTAAAACGGCGCGATGATTTTTAATGCATACGCCATAATACTTATATGAAAGATACGCTTATGTCAATCAAAAACTACGGATTTACGTTAGTGGAAATAATGGTGAGTTTGGCAGTATTTGCGTTACTGCTAACCATATTACTCTCCTCATTTAATCTAACCATAAAATCTTGGAATGTTTCCGAGGGTTTAGTCGAATCGCAACAAAACGCTCGGGTTGCTTTAGATTGGATGTCAATGGAAATGCATGAAGCGGTAAATTATTCCGAAATGACCGCCTCAATGTTTTATCCAGCCATATCCTATTCGCTGAGTTCAAACTCTACTTCATTTACTAAACCTGCAAGTGCAGCAGAAATTTCAGCCGGAGATTTTGCACTCCAGACAATTAAGTATTATGTTGAAAATAACGATTTGAAAAGACAGGTTAATACCGGAACTCCTTATGTGATTGCATCGAATATCGATTATTTTACCGTCGAGCATCTGCTCGAAGATCCCACCGATACCTATAATTATCCGGATAACATCTATGACCCGAAATATTTCTCAATAACCGTAGCAACAAAGACCTATGGAATTGATTCTACCAAAGCACCACAAAGATACTCTATGATAACTAAAGTCCGTTTACGCAATAATCCTTAATACCAAAACAGATTTTAAGGAGGGCATTATATATGATACCTATTATTAAAAAAGTTTTCTCAAAGCTTTGCCATAAAACAAATACCCGAAAAATGAAGGGTAGTATTACTCCTTTAGCGATCATCGTTATTTTCGTTATTTTAGCATTAGCTTTACCATTTACCGCTATCGTACTCATTGAACTGAACATTAGCGCCAACCAAGGGAAACGGGTTCAAGCGTTTTATCTCGCCGATGCTGGTCTTGAATATGGTAACGACCAACTCCGGCAAACCAATGGTACCTGGACCGGAACCGGTACAACCCCGGTATATTTAACCCATGCTAATGGTACCATCGGAAGTTTTTTAATAAATGTAACCACCTCAGTAAGTAATGGAGTTACTTTTTGGACTCTAACCTCTATCGGAACTCCCAGTGATACCTATTCATCCGCTTCGATTGTTGGCATAACACGACAAGCAAATTATGCGAATTTTTTAATCTTCCGAGAAACCATGAATGCGCGGTTCGGTGATGGTTATTATGCGAATGGCCGGGTCCATGTTAACGATGACCTAAAAACCGATAATAGCCCGGTATTTGAGAAATTAGTCACTGCGGTGGGTAAACATGATCATACGGGTTCAAAACAGGCGAAATTCCGCGGTGGATTACAAACCTACGCTTCTTATATTGCAATGCCAACAACATATGACATCGATGGTTTATATACGAAAGCGAATTCTACTGGATTAACTGATCAACAATATACCGGATCAACGGTGTATTCCGCCACCACAGTTACGTTTAATGGTGCAACAGCAACAGTAGTGATCACCAAAACGGGGGCAACAACGAAAATTATCAATTACCCGCTGAGTGGTGAATCGTTAATGGCATTTCGAACTCCAGTCTATGTTTCTGGTACCGTCGATGGGAGAGTTACGATTGTCTCTATGGATGATATTACTATCACCAGTAATCTTGTTTATAAAGACCGAACCAGTTCCAGTGATGATATGACCGGTTTGATTTCGAAAGGAATCGTTGAGATCGCCCAGAATTGTCCTACAACTTTAAATGTTGATGCCAGTATCTTAGTTCCCTTATCAGGGGGATGTTTCCAAGCCGGTCCAGCCTTGAATGTCGCTAAAAATACCCTGAATTTTAACGGCTCTTATACCAGTTATGAAAACGGTTCTTTTGTTTCTGGCTCTAAAGGTTTCCAAACGAGAAATTTCCTCTATGATAATCGATTGATAAACTCATGCCCGCCCTATTTCTTTTACATTGATAACATTTTCCATATGATATATTGGAAAAACGCTTACTTCTTATAATACTTAATTAATTGGTAGAATTATAACACCCGCCAAACTAAACCACAAGATGTTATTAATTGGAATCTTGTGGTTTTTTTATAATCTCTATAACCAAGCATTGCATCTATGATCATATCGTATACATTGAGAACAATATAGTAATTGGTCATAACCCGACCTCGAATCTATCAATTGATTTTATTAAACTTATACGGGATTTTCTTGGCATAAGATATGCGTTTATAACTAAAGTGACTGCGTGTATATTATATTCAATCCAAAAAATATTTGACAAAAAACAGGAAATGGGTTAAACTTTAATTTACTTTTAGGATATCCTATCTTGGATATCTAAAGGAGGATATGTATGTCTGATTATCCGAATGGTATGCGTCATTCACAAAATGGTAGTACTTTAGTCGTTACCTTAATGATCACTATGCTAATGTTGGTTATGGCTATGGCGCTTATCGGATTCGCTTATTTCACTTCAGAACAGTCCTACTTCTATCACGATTACGCCCAAGCGCTATATACTGCAGAAGCGGGTTTAAATCGATTGGTGGTTTCGAGTGTCGCAGGTTCGTATATCTATCTTACCGATAGTGTCGGAAACAATTACTGTAATTTCTATGCCTTTGCCACTACTGCCTATGGTACCAATACCATTTATGCCACGTCTACCGGCATCGTAACGCGGATTCGATCGGTGCATCGTATTGTCCAAGTTGCAATGATTCCCGGAGATAGTCCATGGAACCATATGTTATGGGTAGGAGGCAATACCGTTCCCGCAGGAAGTGACCCGAGTTCTTATCCTGCAGGATATAATTCTACCACTAACGGACCGGTATATAATAAACAGTATATCCCTCGATATACTTTGGATGCTGAAGGTAAATGGACACCCTATTATGAAATTGCAACTTCTGGTACCCCGAATGTTTATATGAATAGCACTACCGTAATCGGCTCTCCGACCGGATTAACCTATAGCTGGAGTGGTAATGTCTGCACCATGCGTGGTACCTTCACAGGTGTTCTTTATATAGAAGGAACACTCAATTTAACTAATGCACTCACTGTTAATGGTTCATTAATTGTGGTTGGCGGAAATATCAATATCAATAAAACCACACTCACTGTCAATCAGGATTCAACCCATATGAATTATGTATCGTTAGCCTGTATCGATACTACTGCCACCGATGATTTCACCACCTGGACTTCGGATGTTAATGCCGGGAATATTAATCAAGGAACCGGTAATTCAACTTTAACTGTCGACGGTGGTGCGGTTTATTGTTCAAACATCTATGCGAAAAACGGTCAAGGAACTAATATAAATGGAGTTGTTGTCTGCATGGGAGCGAATATTAATGGATTCCCTTCGGGTGATTATCTATTCGACCCTACGGTATCCCAATATCCGCCATTAGGATTCGATTTGAGCCGGTTCAATACTCTTCGTCAAATCGCATCTAAAAGCTGGCGCGAATTACCTTATAGCTTCTAAGAAACAATTGAATATAACGGTTTTTTATTTATAATTACCGTAATTGAAAGAACGAATTGCTATATGAAATTGACTAACAAATCATCTAGTTCTCCGGGAAAAACTCCGCAATCTACAATCCGCAATCCGAAATTAAGATTGGGTGGGTTCACCTTAGTAGAAGTAATGATTTCTGCATTACTTCTAGTGATAGGTATAGTAGCGGTATATAGTGCCGTAGTTTGGGGGAAATATTATACGCGGAAAAATCAATATGTAGTTATCGCTTCCGGATTGGGCAGAAATGAAATGGAAGAAATAAAAGCTTTCGGGATTTACAACGCTGATACTACTCATCATTTCACATTTAGTACTTCCACCGGGATGGCAGAAGTATATGTTATCCATCCTCGTAGTCAATCGATAGTCAATCCTGATTTCGATACTGAAACCAGGAAATATACGTTACCTTCTGATTCTAAAGTGGTGGTATTTGAAAGCATTGTTTATTTGCATGGGACTGATACTACTGACGTAAAATTTGCCAATCCGATTGTATCTTATCAAACTCAAATGGTTGTTGGAGGTATATAACGCCGTGCGTAAATTCCAAAGCTCAAAGCTCAAATCCCAAATACAGGGAATGACCTTAGTTGAAGTAGTGATAACAGCGGCGATATTTTTAATTATCTTGATTCCGGTCATTACCTTATTTACCAAGTCTACTGAAATGATGTATATTAGCGACCAGGAATCTACCGCTCAAAAAGAAACTTCTGCTGCACTCTATAATATCGGGCAAGATATCCAAAAGACCCTCTATTTCGGTACAATTAGTAGTACCGCGAATAATTCTTATTTTGTCTGTACCACGTATAATAACACTGGATATGGAACCATAGCGGTACATTATTATCGCTTGGCATCAGATAGTACATTGCGCCGAGTCGCACCATTTACCGGCACTCTACAGTCTGGAGGAGAAATTATTGCCAAGAATATTGCTGCTTTTACCTGCGGCTATCGTACCGATACTTTGTACAATTATACCCTAAACCCAACTAAAGTAGCCGCGGTTTATGTTGGAGTAACGATTGCTGTGCCTGGAAGCACGGTTTCTTCGTTTACCTCGAATTCTTCCTGGTGGTCTCGGAATATTCGAACCTTATAATGCTCAAGTAATACCCGCCAAGTATTATTGCCAAGATATTCTCTATTCGTTATTTCTTTCCTATTGCCTGCAAACGAAAAATAGCTTATGATATTAATCAAGATAACCTCTATCTTAAGGAGATAAGCAATGAATAATATTACAGTAGCACCATTTAACTATAAAGATACGCAAGAGATAATTTCGCTATGGAACCGATGCTTACCAATAGATGGCATCAATTATGATATCTTCGAACGAAAAGTCTTACTCGATCCGAATTTCGATACCGAAGGATTCTTGGTGGCAAAGACCGACTCCGGGGAGATAGCCGGGTTTATCTATGGGGTTGTTTTTCGGGTACCGCTGGAAGGGGCCGGTATGTTAGAAGATTTAGGCTGGATTACTGCTATGGGGGTAGATCCGGCATTCCGGCATCAAGGGGTCGGTTTGCAATTATGGACTGCAGTAGAAACCTTTTTTAAAGCGCGAAACCGGAAAACCGTTGCTATTGCGACCTATGCCCCGAACTATTTCGTTCCCGGAATCGATATTAATGCCTATCCGGATGCGATCAAGTTTTTTGAGAAGGTCGGGTTTAAAATCACTGCCCGCCCTTTATCGATGGATGCATATATCTGGCAATTCACAATGCCGGAAAAGATTCTGGAAACTGAAAAGCGGTTACTGCAAGAAGGAATCCGCATCCAAACGTATGAACGAAAATACCTGATTCCCTATCTCGCATTTATGCGGAAAGATATGCCGGGAAATTGGATTCGCATTGCCCGGGATAATCTAGCGCTATTAACTTATGGCCGGTTTAAAGAGGAACAGATAATTATTGCGATTAAAGGGGAAGATGAAATTATCGGGTATTGCCAGTATGAAGAAGAACATTTCGGGCCGTTTGGGGTAAGTGACCGATTCCAGGGTAAAGGTATCGGCCAGGTGCTCTTAGCTAGAACGATAGAACAGATGCGGAATCGCGGGCATCATAATGCCTGGTTCCTCTGGACCGATGATAAAGCCGCGATAGTATATTCGAAAGTCGGGTTTAAAGAATCGCGACGGTATGCAGTACTGAAAAAAGAGTTATAATAAAACAGCCGACTAGGAAGACTAGAGTGTAAAACTATTTATTATATTTCCCAAGTCGGCTGTAATTATGTTTATTTCGTTTCGGTATCTTCGCTATTTTCGGTATCGGTGTCCGAAGAATCCATTTGCTGGTTCATCATCTGTTGCCGCATCATACCCATCCCGGGCTGCATCATCATCCCACGGCCCATCATTTGACCACGCATCATTCCCTGACCCATCATCGGGGGTTGCATTCCAGCTCTCCCCATCCCCATATTACATGGCCGCATCTGCATGAATAGGTCTATCGCTTTTTCCTGCTGTTCCGGAGATAGGATTTTTTTCGCTTTCAATATCCCATCGATTTTCGCTTCTTCTAATGCCGCCTGAATACCGCCGATTTTTTTAGCTGTTTCTTTTATTTTCTCATCAGTCGATTTCGGATTCTTGAACAGCATCAGTAGCTCGATCCGCTGAATTTCCAAATCCGATCTAAGTTTAATTTCGGCTTTCTTATTTTCCAGCAAAATCGTTTCGATTTGTTTCTTCTGTTCCGGAGATAATTCCAATTCTTTCGCCATTCGTTCCCACATCATCATCTGATTCCTACCACCCATTTGGGGATTCATACCCATCGGCTGATTCATCATCGGGCAATTGGGACAATTAGCCATATTCATTCCTGCTTGCTGTTTTTGCTGTTGTTTCGCAATACTCCAGCCCCCGATCATAACGACTAAAATTAGCAATAATCCGATAATATACCACCGTTTCATAGTCATAAATTAGTTCCCCCCTTTCATATAGGATAGTTAATAATACTACACTAATAAGGATGCATACTGCAGAAACCATGCCATTTTTGTCCTGATTCCCCTAACATTAACTAGTTCAATAGATAGCATGATATTCTGTCTATATATCCTATATATCTTGAGACATAGAATGAACCATATTGACCGATTTGGGACAGTTTGACATGCCATATCGACTCTATGCGATATGATTTCAGGTATACGATATATAGCTCTAAAAGTTTTGTCTTTTAGCGATATATTATTGCTTTTCTACCGAAATACAACCCGAATTGGTCGGACCAATTCGGGTTATAATCCAGTATTGTAACCGACTGACTTGAATTTGTCTCCGGCGGAGACAAATTCAAAATCTGTTCCTATCGAGCAAACTGCATATCATGCAGTTTGCTCGATATATATTGATATATATAGAGTTATACCATTAAGTTGAACTTTTGTCCATTGGACAAAAGTTCAACTTAATGGATTTTTGCTAATGCTATGGAAAGGTTTCTAGTAAATTCCGGTCTAATAGGGTCAAGTCGGACAGCTAGTTCGAACTGGGATACAGCTTCTTTATACTTTTTTTGCGCTAGGTATAATTTCCCAAAATCGTTATATATTCCCGGATAATCAGGATTTAGGTTCAGTGCAATTTTAAATTCAGCTTCTGCTGCCGTATATTTCATCTTATGTAAATAAATACCACCCAACCGAGCATGCGCATAAGCCAGATCCGGGTCCAGTGCCAAAGCCATCCGGAATTCCAGTTCCGCTACTTCGATAAATCCATATTTCATGAAAAAAGTCCCTTTATTCAAATGCTCAATCGCCGGGTCATTCCGATAATAATCAATATTGATTAATGCATCATATTTCCCTAGATTGAAATCCCAGATTTCCTTCAAGCGATTGATATCGAACAGGTCTCCGCGAGTCAGGATACAAAGCTTATCATAATATTTCGCCAGATTTTTATCTTGAAGCATATTTTTGGTATAAAGTAATGTCGAATAATAACCGTTAGGAATCAACCGTTCAAAATGGCCGCTATGCCGTCGCAATGCTCGATGTGCCGGTAATCGGGCGAGTAATGGATCTCCCAATGCCAGATAATCCAGAATATATACTCGCGGTCCGCCATAAAATCCTAAAAAGCCTACTGCTCCGGTGTTGTATACCTTCATATCGCTTTGCCGTAATTTGATACCGTTACTCACCCACTCAAACGATTCCATTTTATTATCCGCAATATTGTTCATCAACCCGGTCCAAAAATAGAAATAACATCGTTCATCATCAATATCAAACGCTCTTCCGGCAGCATTATAATCCATATCATTCATCAAAGGAGAGTATCGCCATAAAATGCTATATACAATAAGTAAAAGAATAATCAAATTCTGCCAGTGAATCGACCGAACGATCAACGACCCTGATAGCACCACGAGAATCACAGCACTGAAAAATGGAACAGCAAAAAATCGGCCACTCATAAAATCACCGCCGATTTTTAAGATATACCCTAAATAAAGTATGATGCCAAGCGCATGGTAGAAATAGCGGATATCGATTCTCTTTTTTAAGGCATAAATAGATATGATTACTGTTCCGACTAACGTTATAAACGTTATTGGGTCAAACCATAACGTAGTTAAATAATAATACCATCCCAGTTCCAGTATCTCTAATTGCCCAACTCCGGCAAATAGTTTCGCATAGGCGGTATTCGGGAAGAAAAATCCATAATACAAAATGGCAAATAATTCCCATACTATAAACGGAATAAACCCTATAATGATAATCCAGAAATTCTTACCGCTCCGAATTTGCCAAAACGCATACAGCAAGGCTGGTAGGAGAAGGAGAATGGTATCCATCCTCGTCGTAATACACAGGCTGGTAATTAGGGATAAGAGAAATAAATGTTTGGTATTTACCTCTGATTTATAATAGATAAAAAAGAATACCGCCACCCAAAAATAGATCAGCGCTATTTCCATTCCGGAAGTAGTATAATCCATAAACGATTTTGAACAGATTAAAAGAATGAGACCGAATATAACCGATTTTTTTGTAGTACCGAGCTTAAAATAAACTATACCGACTGCTAAACTAGAAACTATGATTGATATTATGATGCTAGTGAAATATATCTCGCGGGTGAAATAATAAAATATTGATACCACCAGCATCCAAAGAGGATTGGTGTAGGTCTGCACCCGTTCAATAACATTCCAGCGTAATCCGAATCCATTAATAAAATTATCTACGGTACGAAAGGTTATATAGGCATCATCACAAACCCAGGCATTGCGAATTAAAATCGCTACAAATAACAACGGTAGACCTAAATAAACGATCGGTTTAATTCGGCGATATCGAGGGGATTCCAATTTTAACCAAGGATGCATAGGGTTACCATTTCATTTAATACTAATACTTCTTTTATCCTTTTGCTGATATTACTTATCCGATTTCTCGTTTTGGACTCCACTCTTTCCCGGATTTATCGATTCTAAGAAATCCGAATTCAAGTAATTGGATATTGGTAATATCTTTAATCGGAGTAATGAGCTTAATTATTCTCTTCTGGAAATCAATTTCCTGGATAATACCCAGCGCCAGGGTTTCGTTATTTTGGTCATTGAATCCGACCAGTAGATTTTGGAGTAATGTATACTCGATAATTTCGATATTCGCTATCCCAAACCGGGATTCGAGTTGATATTGTTCCGAGCAGTCATATTCTCCGCTGACCACTAAATAAATGGTTTTCCCGACCTTTTCGCCATAAAGCACCGAAGTATCCAGCGTCTTTTCTAAAAAAGCATAGCCATTCTGATTTAGTTTTTTCCCGGAATTGAACCAGATACGATGGAATCCGTACTTATCCATTTTTATTTCTATAGTCTGCGCAGCAGCGAAATACTCGGTAAACTTTTGTTCTCGATAAGCGCGCCGGGTTTCCGGATTCCGCAGTAAAACTTTATCTGATACCGATACCCGAAATATTTTTCGATTGTTTATGTTACGGTACGGAAGTAAGAGATGTTCGATTTCATCTTTTCTCTGAAACGCGATAAGATACTGGGGATTAACCAGTTCGATTTTTCTGAATTTTAATTCTACCGCTACTGGGCCATAAACCAATCCGGTAGTATCAACAACTACCAATGCTGCGCCTAATTTTTGGGCTTTTTCAACCAGTTTTTTAACTCCAACCAGGGTAGTTACTAAATGGCTAACTGGCGATGTTGCCCCAATAAAATGCAGGTTTATTTCGGAGTTCGGAGTTCGGAGTTCGGAGTTATTAGAGTATACGGTCATGCCTATAGTACCGGGAGGACCGAGGGTCGATTGCCCCATATCGGCATCTACCAATGCAATTTTTAGCCCCTGTTCAACTCCCTGCTCGATCAGATATTTGGCAAACGAGCTTTTCCCGGTATCAATCGCACCGAATAACATTACTATTCCCGGCTGTTCAAGAATGGTATCGATTATTGGTTTCCACTCCAAGGAAGGAACGATCATAACTAATTATTCTCACAAAGACCAGTTAGTATACCTAGCTGAATTTCGCAGAAAACATTGAATCTGCCAGAATAGCTTATATTATTTATTTAACTTATTTAACTATTTAACCATTTAACTTATTTTTAATGGCATTGAATCTGCTGAATAAACTTAAGCACTTCATCCGCACTAAACTTATCTACTGCGGCTGAAGCAGAAATAATATAACTCTTCCTTGTTACCGAACAATAGACACAGGCTACCAATCCTTGTTTAATAATCGAGGTATGCCGGTCTTCTACGATAACATAAGGTACCACATGTCCAGTTTCGATTAATGCAGTAGACTGTGAACTCGATGTCGGTACTGTATGAATTACCATGGTATTACCATATTTTAGTATGAGCGGGTTGCGTAGTCCGGTGAAAGTAGATCGGAACTCAACGATTTTCCCCGGATGGTTGAACCGGGTAAGGAATCCTTGCGGTAACCGGTCTTTTCTCGGCCAAGGTCGACGCTGAATTGCGATTCGCTGCCCGGTACTCGAATTATCAAGAACAATTACCTGAGCTGTCGGTATATTCGTCACCAGAGATATCTGATAATTTTCCGGCAGAGTAAATCGGAGGATTTTCTGGCTTTGATTCCATTTCTCTATATCCGACCCGAAATAGCCATATTTCAGAGTCCAACTTAGATAAACTAAAAGCATTACTGCGATAGCAATAATTATTTTGCCATAGAAAACAAACCGTTTTGCGGTTTTCATTCTTCGATCGTACTTCTGTTTTATCCAGGGAAAAGAGAGTTTTGCCATAATCGGTTTAGCCATAATCGTAACAAAAAAAGATTTCAAATAACAACCTTATTCTACTCCATGCTATAATAAAACCGTCGTAGTTGGGTAAAGGTAAAGTAGTTAGTTAGGTTGTTGGTCTTGAGTAGTTGGTTTTTGACTAACGACCTTGCCGAACTACTTAACCCACTTCTTAACCTTAACCTAACTACACCTATTTAGTACTTAAAAGACAGTAATAGAAACCTTATCCCTGATTCCCGATACCTTTTATGTGTGGCAGATTCGTTATTCTCGACCCGGAAATGATTATCCGGAAATATAATATCCAGAAGAAACCGGCGTTTACTTTCACCGCGCGATATAATATCGCTCCGAGCCAGGAAATACCGATTGTGCTCCGCGATACCGCTAATCGACTAGAACTCATGAAATGGGGGTTGATTCCCTTCTGGGCAAAAGACCCGGATATTGGGAATCGAATGATTAACGCCCGGGCAGAAACTTTGGCTGAGAAACCGTCGTTTCGGAGTTCGTTAAAATCGAAACGATGTCTGATTCCGGCATCGGGTTTCTATGAATGGAAAGAAGTCGGGGGGCGAAAAATGCCTTATCTGATTAAATTAAAAGATACTCCGCTATTTTCATTCGCCGGGCTCTATGACATCTGGCTGGATGAACAGAAGCAAGAAATCAAAACCTTCACCATTATTACCACAGTGGCTAATGATTATTTGGCCCCTATCCATAATCGGATGCCGGTGATTTTCAATGAGCATGATGAAAATCTCTGGCTGGATAAATCGATCGATACCGGCAAACTGATTACTCTGCTTAATCCATACCCCTCTGAATTCATGGAAGCATATTCGGTTTCCCCGGCAGTAAATAATATCAAAAACGATTCTGTCGATTTAATCAAACCAATCGAATCTGACGACTCCTATAACCAGCAGCTATTCTAAATACACATCTGGAGTGTATGAGATAATTTTTATCCTATATCTTGACAAGGCATGACACTATTAGCTATCCTAGATACTAGATAAGGAGGTAGAATCATTTATGGCAAGTAAAATATATTTCGGCTCCGCAAAACAATATCGGCTGCATGCCGATGAAACCTTACCAGCGAAATTAGACCTGATAATCGATAAACTCGATATCCGGAATCGGGTTAAAGATGAGCTGGTAGCGATAAAAATGCATCTTGGCGGGCATATCGGATATTCAACCATTCATCCAGTGTTCGTTCGGAAAGTGGTTAAAGCGGTTAAAGATGGGGGTGGTAAACCCATTGTTACCGATACCTCTTGGGCGGCATTAACTGCTGCTGAACGAGGATATTCTACCGAAACGCTCGGTTGCCCGGTATATCCGGCGGCAGGCCCGAACGATAATTATTTCTATACTATCAAAAAAGAATATCGAAGTATGCAAGAATGGAAAATGGGCGGATTTATGCATGACGCTACGTTTCTGATCGACTTCGCCCATATTAAAGGCCATCCTTCCTGCAGTTATGGTGGCGCAATAAAGAATCTGGCGCTCGGAGCTTATGTCGGTGAAACCCGGGGTAAAATGCATGATGTGGTGCATTTCGAACCGTATTGGTTTCCGGAAAAATGTTCGGATAAGAAAGTAATGCAGAAAATCGTCGAGTCCTGCCCGTTACATGCGCTGGTGTTCGATAAGAAAGACCCGAAGAAACTCCACCTCCATTTTGAAGCGTGTAATCAATGTTTTGCATGTTTAGCCGTTGCCCCGAAAGGAGCGCTCCGAATTGAACCGGATACATTCGCCTCTTTCCAAGAAGCATGTGCGATTTCTTCCGGATTGGTTCTATCTACCTTTAAACCGGAAAAGCGTGTATTCATCAACCTCATCAACAATATTACTCCGGTCTGCGATTGTTTCGGTTTTACCGGATTACCGATTTTACCGGATATCGGTATTGTGGGTTCGAATGATATTGTGGCAATTGAACAAGCGACTTTGGATTTCTTGAAACCGCATAAGGTAATGGCTGAGAATCTCCCGGGAGAAATGCGATATTTCCCAAAAGTTAAAGGACATCCTTTACAGAAGATTCATGGGGTATATAAAGACCCGTATATTGTGGTAAATGAACTAGCCAAAATGGGATTCGGCAGCACAAAATATAAAATCGAAGATGTTTATCCGGTGAAGCAACCGGAAAATTATAAGTCAGCTTATATTAGTGCCGATGAGATGTAGTAAAATCAAGCAAAGAACTTAAAAACGGAAGAACGAAAAACTATAAAATAAAGAACTCTGTATCCTTCGTTCTTTCGTTCTTCCGTTAAGTTTTAAGCTAATTCTTTAGCGGCTTTCAATTCCGCAATCCGTTTCTTTTCCGCTCGAGCCAAGAATCCAACTGCTATAAAGATAAACACTAATGAAACCCAATCTTGGATTTTCGGATATTTCCCACCGAAAATGCAAGCAAAACATAAAGTCGCTACAGTTCCTGCAACTAATGAAGTCAATCGGTTTGATAAACCGGCAAAGGTAGCGGTTCGTCCTTTAAACATAAAGAGAAATACCGAAAAGAACGCAAGGATTCCATAAGGGAATCCAGAAGCGATTTCCCAAGGCCAGTATTTAGTTGGTGAAATAAACGCTTGCTGATAGAGAACAATAGCCTTTGAACTAGAACTCACCGCATAAAAGAGGATTAATCCAATAATCAACATGGTACTTGAAGCCGCGATTTGTTCGAATGCAAAGAATCCTTTATTATCCTGAGGCACACCTTTACCTCGGGTGTTACGATAATAATTCATGATATAAATTCGAATAAAATATGCAGTTAAATAACTCAGGAGTATAGCGATTGCTGCGGGTGATTGGAGAAACGCAAATTCGCCTTTTTTAGCTCCTACGGCGGAGTAGAATTTAAATCCTTCATCAGTAGTAACGAGAAAACCTAATCCCGGTAAAAGATGGACGGCTACAGCGATAATGGCAACGATAACCGCCATTTCCTCTTCCCAATACACTTTCTTATGTAAAATCCCTTGTTTAATTTGAATTGCATCAATCAATCGACTGATAACGATGATACTGCCTCGCATAATTACCATCGCGACCATAACCGAAATCGGAAGCAGATACATCAAAGTGGTAGTTGGAATTACTACTGCCGTACAAATACCGGATGGGATAATATAATAAATTTCACTCGGAATCTGCCATTTACCGAATTGAATCAATCGATTTGATTTTAATTTATACCAGCGATAGATAAATACGATCGCTAAGCAGATTAAACTACCCCCGATGGTGTTATACACCAAATACTCCATTTCCAAGATACCAAGCCAGTTTGGTGCGGTAAAAACTTTCACGGCCACCCCGGTTATTACATAAAGAAAGAAATACCAGGCACAAAATGTTATAAGTTGTCTTGTACTACCTTCTTGCGCTTTAAACATATAACCTCCTTAAGGTTACTCAATACCTATTTCTTCTCTATTTCCCATAACCGGCTAAAAACATCTTCCAATGCCGGTCCGAGTTTCGCCGGGTCATCAGTTTTCTCCGGCTCATTCTGGAACACCGCATAGGGTACCTTATGTCCCTTAATTGCAATATATCCTTCCGGTTTCGGGGCGATTTTATCCCAGTCGTTGATTTTATAGTAGAACTCCATCTTATCGTCAGGTAATGAATGGAATAACACGCTGTCTTCCAACCCTTTCCGTGCCCGTCTCCGATTCTTCCTACAAGATTCTTCATACGACACCCGAATATAGCAGATTCGTGCCTGTTTAAGAATCTCTTCGGATAGATAAGAAAATGCTTCTTCAAACGCCTTCTCACCGCCGCGGGCGAATTCGATTATCGCAGTATTCTCTTCTAAAAATTTCGGATTATCTCTCAGTTTCTTGGCAAACGCGAAATTGATTTTCTCGATGCAGACATGCCAGGCGAACTCATCTTTAAAATAATAATCTGATTTGGTATGCAGTCGTTCTTTTCCATACTTCTCTAGGATATCATCTTCTTCAAACCAATCCCAAATATAGGGGAAATCATCAATTTCGACAAACGACCCGATATGGAATCGTTTCTTTCGTTCAGCAACTTCGGTCTTTTTCAAGTAATCGATAACCTCACTTTTCCCTGCTGCCGGGCGACCGATTAAAATGATGATTGGAAATGTACCTGCCATAATGGTGCCTCCTAACTCCTGATATATTTATTAATTTATGAAAGCATTATAGCGAACTATTAAAAGTGGTGTCAATGTTTTCTGCTGATTTTACCTGCTAGTATTGCTATCAGAAATATGCTAAGATACATAAATACATTATTCTGTGTAATTAATAGCATCTTATGTTTGAACATCGGTCTAAACCATTACTTGCCAAACCTGCATATTATCGTCGGATTTTGCGCCATTTAGGGATCGCCATATTAATTATCTTCGGTTCTCTGGCTATGTGCGCCTACCCGAAGCTTATCGCAGCTT
>JBHGBB010000050.1:0-19579 GCA_041946755.1 bacterium
GCGGCGATTGCCGACCAGAGCAAATTCGGAGCATACCATCGGGGAAACTTAGCGCAGCTAGCAGAGTTTTGGCAGCAGTTCTATCAGCGCACCTTAGACCATTATCAGGACAAATATCAAACCGATCTTATTGCCGCATTCCGGAAATTGCAGGATGCCGGCCATATCGAAATTATCACCTGTGCTGCGACGCATGGCTACTTCCCGTTATTAAGTCAGGATACCAGTATTCAAGCGCAAGTGAAATGCGCGATTGAAACGCATAAACGTCATTTTGGGAAGGCACCGCGTGGAATTTGGTTACCGGAATGTGCGTATCGCCCGCGGTATATGTGGACTCCGCCGGTACCGTCTGCTGCCGGGAAACGGCCTTATATGCGGAAAGGGGTCGAAGAGTTCTTAGCCGAAAATGGATTAGACTTCTTTATTATCGATTCTCATTTATTAAAAGGCGGGAAAGCGATTGGGGTATATCTGCAACGATTTGAAGCCTTAAAGAAACTCTGGGGAGTTTTCGCCAGCCAATATCAGGTACTCCCTGAAGATGAAGAGAAAACCCCATATCAGTCTTATTTAATCAGCTCTTATCCGGAAGGAAAACAACCGGTAGCAGTCTTAACCCGCGATCCCAAGACCGGATTACAGGTCTGGTCAGGTGAATGGGGATATCCGGGCGATGGGAATTATCTTGATTTCCATAAGAAACATTATCCCGGCGGGCATCGGTATTGGAAAGTCACCTCAGCGAAAGCGGATTTAGCTGATAAACTCGAATATGACCCGCGCGCTGCTATGGCACGGATACCGGAAAATGCGGAGCATTTCGTCCATTTAGCGCAGACCGTATTAACGGAAGAATATCAGCGTACCGGAAAACCGGGAATACTCTGTTCTCCATTTGATACCGAACTATTTGGGCATTGGTGGTTTGAAGGTCCGCAATGGGTTAAACAGGTATTAAAGAAAATTGCTGATAGTTCATCCGAAACCGGGATTTATTTAACTACTGGTAGCGAATATCTAGAAACAAGCAAACCGCAGAATATTATCTCGATTCCAGAAGGGTCTTGGGGAGAAGGTGGATTCCATTATATCTGGTTGAATGAATGGAATACCTGGACCTGGAAACATATTTATGATGCTGAAGTTGAGATGCAGGATTTATTGGAATTATATAGCCGGACTGAACGGCCGGTGTTGGAAGAGATTTTAAAACAAGCCGCCCGGGAATTATTATTATTGCAAAGTTCCGATTGGCAATTCCTGATTTCGACCTGGTCAGCCCGGGATTATGCGGAAATGCGGGTAAGCGAACATTATAATAATTTCATCCGATTGCGGGATTTAGCGATTCGGATTGGAGAAGGGGAACCGGTGGATTCCGGGGAATGGATTTTCTTGCAGGATTGCCAGAAACAGAACCGGTTATTCCCGGAATTAGATTTAGATTGGTTTAAGAAAGTCGAGTATCCGGCAAAGTAGATTGGTATCGAAAATCACGGTAGTATTAGTTTATCTGCGGAATATGAATTAATGGATTGAATATTAGCGTAATTTCTTGGTATGATATTTCTTTGAAATAAAATAGACGATATCTTAATAATGAGAAAACTCAGCATTTGCTGGAGGAGATAAATTGGGGGAGTAGATTATGAAAATCGCGACTATCCTACAAGAGAATTTAATAAATTTAAATCTGCAAAGTACCGAGAAAATGGCGGCGATTAAGGAGTTGGTGGCATTGGTAGCCGGGGCGAAAGAGATTACCGATAACGATGAGTTTCTTAAAACCATTATCGAACGGGAAGAACTGGAAACCACCGGTATTGGTGATGGTATCGCGATTCCGCATGGAAGAACGGATACCATTAAAGAATTAGTAATCGCTTTCGGCCGGTCGGAAACCGGAGTAGATTTTAAGTCACTGGATAATAATCCGGCATATCTGCTGTTTCTGATTGTTTCTCCGCAGAATGCGAGTGGGATTTATCTCAGAACCCTGGCCAAGATATCCCGCCTCTTGAAAAACTATGATTTCCGCCGGGCGTTGAGAGCAGCGAAAACACCGAAGGAAGTTATCGATTTATTTAACGTTGCCGAACAAGAATAATGGAGACTAAACCAAATACGACGATGAACGATCCGAATAAACTAAAAGGTATACAGAATTTAATTAATTCCATCATCCGATTACAAAACCTCGATTTAGAAATAGAGATATTTAATAAAGAACTCGCGTTATATCCTGCCGAAGCCGATAAAAAAGATTTGGAAGAAGTTCGGCAGTCCCACCTTAAAGAGCGAGAAATGATTCGTACCCAGCAGATTAAAGATATTCCATTACTATCGCGTATAGAACGACTCCAAAAACGATATAGCGGTCATGCGATCGTTCCGGTAATTGAGAATGCCTGTCATGGATGCCGGGTAACGGTATCAACCCGATTGAATGTCGCGTTACAGAAATGCGAACAGCTGGTATATTGTGAGAACTGCGGTCGAATCCTTTATCTCATGGACCCGAAAAAGATATTGATTAAAGAGCCGCCGAAACCGAAATCGAAACGAGGCCGAAAGCCGAAATATAAACATCAGTCGATAGTATAATCAGATACCTACCATTTATAAAAGTTCTTTGCACCACTATTCCTGTTGTTTGTCTTCCTTGCGGTAAGTAACAATCGAGCCTAAAGAGTCCAAAATAGAAAGATAAATAAAAAAGGGCTGAATTAGTTCAGCCCTTTTGCCTATTAAGTCCGCTGCCTTCGCGGTTATAATTCAAATGAGGTTTCAGTCCGAATCGGGGGGTTGGTTCCTTTCGGTTCAGGAACCGGAAGTGATGGAATTTGAGTCGGTGGTGGTGGAGGCGGTGGAACATATTTCCAATGCATCGGATCGGTTTTATCGAAAAATCCTTTTTCAATAATCGGTGGTTCCGGTTGTTCTTTTTTCGGTAAAAGGAATGACTGATCATAAAAAATAACATAATCGGTTTTCCCATACGGTACCGAATTAATCCAGCGGCGGGATTTATAATCACTGCCCCAATAGATAACCGCATATTTTTTCGGATTTAACGGATTCGGCGCGATCATAATCAGTCCGATACTATCGCCAGTAAACTTCTTGGTTCCGCCAATAACGCTATTCGATTCGATCAATAGCGGGAGTTGCTGATAGATTTGGGCGATGATTTTATTGGAGGCAGGGCTGCCGTATAATAGTAAATGATAACTGGAAATATCGGATAAGGTGACTTCCGTATCGGCTTTATATTGTTCCGTCCGGTTCCGGCCGACCTTCCAGAAATTAACCACATCTTCCACAGTTCGTTTAACTACCCGGTTTTCATTCGAATCTTTCGACTGCGTTCCATAAACATATAAAAACGGCGATTGGAATGCATCCATAATTCCCGGGATAATTGGTTTAATAACTTCCGGCGGCTTTGGGACTGGCGCTTTAGCAGTAGCCGCCGAGGTGGTAGCCGATACCGGTTTCGATGCCGCTTTCGTATTGGATTTACTTGCGGTTTTACCCAATGATATCGAAGTTAAACTTAAACCGATAATTAATACTGAGATACCTAATCGTTTCATATACCCTCATTATCCTCCATAACTATTTAAATAAAATTGTAAAAAGTATTCTAGCTTAACATAGAACTATTCTGCAATATCGATTAAGTAGTATATCATGGATATATCTGTTCTAGTTACCATACCCGATCATTCTATGGTAAGTTATACCCAATAATCAATAGAGCATATATCCTTATGACTCGAATAGAACTGTTAAAAAAGAACCCGATTTTTTCCATCCTTCCAGCGCAGGAAATAGCTGCAGTAGCGCTATTATTTCAGGAAAAGAAGTTCGATAAAGGGGCATTAATTTTTCAAGAAGGTGCCCCGGCGAAATGGCTATATTTAGTCCAGGATGGAAAAGTCCGGATTCTTAAAGATTCAGCTAACGGTAAAGAATTGGTGATCGAGCTGATTTTCCCGGGACAGATATTCGGTGGGATTGGGGTTTTTGAAGGAACTACTTATCCAGCGACCGCGCAAACGATGGAACCTACTGAAATCTTGCAGTTATCCCGTTGCGATTTTTTTAAGCTCATAGAGAAATATCCCGGATTGGCGAAACGGGCGATCACCTATTTCGGCCAGCGGCTCAAAGATGCCCATGAATTGATGCGGATTATCGCTATTGAACGGGTAGAAACCCGGGTTGCCGCGATTCTGGTTAAATTGATGGAACAAGAGTTGCGCGACCGGCCGCAATTACCTCAATCACCATCAGGAATTAAATTGAATGTTATCCTGACCCGGTCGGATATAGCTGAAATGGTCGGAACTACGGTTGAGACCGCGATCCGAGTCATGAGTAAATTCACCAAATCCGGCTGGATTAAAACTACCCATAGTAGAATAACCATTTTAAAACCGGAACCACTCCGCCAGCTATCTACCCAAAGGTAACGGCAGTCCTAAGTCCTAAGTCTTAAGTCTTTAGATAAAACCATCAAAGCTACTTTCCGGAATTTAATTGGTACACTTCCTTTTTTTGTTCGAGATATGATGTAAATCATATCATACCAAATTTAATTCATCGTACTATAATTATATAAACGCAAAAAATCTAGGGTTAAGAAAGAGGATTTATGGCAACGATTAAACGGAAGATCATCAAAATCGATGAAGATAAATGTAACGGCTGCGGATTGTGTATTCCTACCTGTCCGGAAGGAGCGCTGCAGATTATTAATGGGAAAGCAAAATTGGTTAAAGAGAATTTCTGCGATGGATTAGGCGCTTGTTTAGGAGAATGCCCGCAGCATGCGATGACTATCGAAGAGCGGGTGACTGAAGAGTATGATGAAGAAGGGGTGATTGCTCATATTCAAGAGCAATCGCCGGAATTGCTGCAGAAACATATGGCGCATCTGCAATCGCATGCGCAGGAGTTACCGCAAGCGCATACCCATCCGGTTATGGGCGGATGTCCTTCATCGAAGATGATGCAATGGGAAAAAAGTAAATCGACTCCGTCAACAACGGCTAATATCCCTTCTGAACTCCGGCAATGGCCGGTACAACTGCATCTGGTTTCGCCGGCAGCGCCGTATTTCAAAAATGCGGACTTGGTCTTGGCAGCCGATTGCGTCCCCATCGCGTATGCGAATTTCCATCAGGATTTATTGAAAGATAAAGCGATTGCGATTGCCTGCCCGAAACTGGATAATACCGAACCTTATCTCGATAAACTCAGCCAGATTATTTTGCAGGGGAATATTAAGAGTATTAAAGTAGTGCATATGGAAGTCCCTTGCTGTTTCGGATTAATTCGGCTGGCGAAAGAGGCTATCGCTCGTAGCGGCAAAGAAGTCCCGTTGGAAACGATTAATATCAGCATTAAAGGAGAAATAAAACAATAATGAATTTTGGTACTTAGTACTTGGTACTTGATACTTACTAAAAGGAGGTTAGCCTATGGCAACCACCATTACGAAAGTAACAAAAAATAGTTTAATCGGCGATTTATTAGCCATTTCGCCGGAAATCGAACGGATTATCGGGAAACATTTCGGGACCGCTTGTTTCACCTGCCCGGGAGTAAAAATGGAATCTATCGAATTTGGTGCGATGATGCATAATGTCGACCCGCAAGTTATCATCGAAGAAATTAACGCGGTTCTGGAAAAACAACCGTAATCTCAGTGCAACGTCGTATTGTCATTCCTGCGAAAGCAGGAATCCAAGTCTCATGAATCTATCGAGGAGGTTGTTATGCCGGAAAATAAAGAACCGCATCAATGTTTGGTTTGCGCAGCTTCGAGTGAAACTAGAGTACTGCTGATGTGTGAAAATCAGGGGAAAGAGGATTGGGTCTGTGTCCGTTGTTTACCGCAACTGATTCATGGGGCGCATTAAATATTGAGGAACATAGTTAGTGAGAATAAAGAAGTAAAATATAATGCTGTTAAATAAAAATACTGGCTCAATTATCTTATGGATTAGAGACAGTATTTTGTTTTTTTCCAGGATATACTAAATAGGCTGAAAGTAACCGGCTCATATATATATTGTCCTTTAATTCTTTTCCATTTGGTAAAGAATTAGTTTGTATAGAAATTGAACACCATCCCTAATCTTTTGCCAAATGGCAAAAGATTATTCTAGTGAGGGCGAGGAAACCTAGCCCCTACCATACACACTAGCACTATGCCCTGACTCCAATCCCTATTATCTCTATCGCAGCACTTATCCCGATTATTGGTTCAATTTCGGTTAGCTATCATCTACCGCATCCATCTATGCTATCTATACCCTCTATTGGATTTAATACCAAAATTTCGTCCGGATTTGAACTTATACCGGAGTTGCACCGAACGAGATCGATCTCGTTCGGTGCAACTCCGCTGGAAAATAATAGAGATTTCTAAATGGTAATCGAAAATCGACCATATGCTTCTTTTTTCTGATATATTCAAATTATTTTCGATTATATTGCGATAAGATACTAAAATATCTTGAATTATGTATTCTGTTAGAAGTATAATGTTTTAAAGTATATCGCAGCACCAATCGCCATTAGGAGCTAGATTTATGCTGGAATACTATCCGATTCTGATCTTATTTATTTTTGCATTTTGCATCAGTGCCGGGATGATTCTCTTCTCGGCATTATTCGGTCCTCGCAAAAAGAATGCTGCTAAATCGATGCCTTATGAATGCGGGGTGGTCCCCACCGGCAATGCCCGACTCCGGTTCTCAATTAAATATTACTTGGTGGCAATGCTGTTTATCATCTTCGATATCGAAGTCGCGTTCCTCTATCCCTGGGCAGTGGTTTTCAAACAACTGAAAATATTCGGTTTAATTGAAATGGGGATATTTATTATTATTCTCCTGGTCGGGTATCTCTATGCCTGGAAAAAAGGAGCGCTTGACTGGGATTAAAAACCGCATTGGTGTGAATAGATTATGGGATTAGAAAATAAATTGGGTCAAATTATCGGTGACAATATTTTACTTACTACGGTCGAGCAAGCGATCAACTGGTCTCGGAAATCGTCGTTATGGCCGTTAGGATTCGGATTAGCATGTTGTGCTATCGAGATGATGTCAGCCAGCGCCTCCCGATTCGATATCGCCCGGTTCGGGTCGGAAATATTCCGGCCATCTCCCCGGCAAGCGGACCTGATGATTGTTTCCGGCCGGGTATCGAAAAAGATGGCCCCGGTGATTAAACAGCTCTATGACCAGATGGCAGAACCGAAATGGGTCATCTCGATGGGCGCTTGTGCCTCTTCTGGCGGGGTATTCGATAACTATGCCATCGTTCAAGGAGTAGATTTGATTATACCGGTAGATATCTATATTCCCGGTTGTCCTCCGAGACCGGAACAGCTGCTCGATGGGATTATGCAGTTACAGAAGAAAATCCAGCAGGAAAAATTATAATTTAGATTACACAGATTTTGAAAATTAGATTACACAGATTACTTATCTTGATATGGAACTAGATTTTACCATCAATAAACTACAAGATAAATTCCCGGAATCGATCAATTCAATCCAAACCTTCCGGAAAGAAGTAACGATATATCTCAAAAAAGAGGTCTTGGTTGAAGTCTGCCGATTCCTGTATGACCATCCGGAACTTTCCTATCATTACTTATCCGATCTCAGCGGAGTAGATTATTTAACGTTAAATAAAGATAACCACCGGCAAGAACCCCGATTCGGGATTGCATATCATCTCTATTCCCATAAACTAAACAATCGGATTCGGTTGAAAGTTCTAGTCGATGAATCGGAAAACGTTCCTTCAGTGGTTTCGGTTTGGCAAGGAGCGAATTGGCAGGAACGGGAAATATATGATCAGTTTGGGATTAAGTTTGAAGGCCATCCGGATTTGCGCCGGATCCTGAATCCGGACCATTTGGAAACCCATCCGTTGCGGAAAGATTATCCGCTCCAGGGACTGGATGAACCGTATATGGTAGAACCGAAGTAGATCATTGCAAATTTAGCATTTAGCATTTAGCATTTTAAATTCGAGGCGTCGAATGAAATAGTCAGATATCAGTCTTTGAGTTAACTTATTTAACTATTTAATCCGCCTTAGGCGGATTAACCATTTAACTTCGTTTTAAATTATGAACGAAATTATGCAAGATAAACCACTAAAGACCGAGACGATGATCCTGAACATGGGGCCGCAGCATCCGAGCACGCATGGGGTATTGCGGCTGGTATTAGAGCTTGATGGCGAGAAAATCGTCAATTGCGTTCCGCATATGGGATATCTCCATACCGGAATCGAAAAGACCATGGAGAATAAAACCTACCATCAGGCGATAGTATGTACCGACCGGGTGGATTATCTGGCACCGATGTCGAATAATCTGGCGTATTGTTTAGCGGTAGAGAAACTGCTGGATATCGAAATCCCCAAACGCGCGCAATATCTCAGAGTCTTATTAGCGGAATTAACCCGGATAAAATCGCATCTGGTTTGGTTAGGCAGCCATGCCATGGATTTAGGTGCGATGAGTGTATTTCTCTATTGTTTCCGGGAACGGGAGAAAATCGTTGATATCTATGAGAGTTTAAGTGGAGTTCGGATGATGAGTAGTTATATCCGCATCGGTGGTTTGGCGCAAGAGGTATCAGCCGATTTTGTTCCGAAGGTAAGAGATATCCTCGAAACATTCCCGATTCGGATTCGAGAATATGAAGATTTATTAACTCATAATCCGATATTCCTGAATCGAACGAAAAATATCGGGATATTATCGGTAGAAGATGCGATTAATATCGGGGTTAGCGGCCCGAATTTACGCGGGTCCGGAGTTAAATGGGATATCCGGAAATCGAATCCCTATTCGAGTTATCAGGATTTCCAGTTCGAAATCCCGACCGGAACAACCGGCGATGTCTATGACCGATATCTGGTCCGGGTAGCGGAAATGAAACAGAGTCTGAAGATAATTAAACAGGTTATCGATACTCTACCTCCCGGCCCGATTATGGCTGAAGCCGGGAAATATACTCCTCCTTCGCGGGATGCAATTAAAAAGAATATGGAAGAGTTAATCCATCATTTTCTATTGATGACGGTCGGGTTCGAGCCGCCGGTCGGAGAAGTATACCATAGTATCGAAGGGCCGAAAGGGGAACTAGGATTCTATATAGTCAGCGATGGTACCGGAAAACCATATCGGGTCCGGATTCGACCGCCATCGTTTATCAATCTGCAAGCGTTACCGAAACTGGTAGTTGGTCATTATATCGCTGATGTGATTGCGATTATCGGCAGCCTAGATTTTGTTCTCGGGGAAGTGGATCGCTAATACAAAATCAAATCCGAATCCTCCTACGCTAAAGCTACGGAGGATAAATATCGAAATTCGAAATAAAAATATAAAATATCCTTATGTTGTCGGAATCAATAATTCAATCGTTAAATGAACTAATCAAAATATATCCGAATAACCGGTCGGCATTGTTACCAGCATTGAACCTGGTACAACAAGAGATGGGATATATTTCAGTCGACTCGATGCGGGATATCGCCGTTTTCCTTGATATCGAACCGATCGAAGTTGAAGAAACCATGAGTTATTATACTACCTTCCATCGGGAACCGATCGGTAAATATCTGATTCAGGTATGTACTAATATCTCCTGCTCGTTACTTGGTGCAGAGCATCTGGTTGAGTATCTAAAACAAAAGTTAGGAATTGGAATTAACCAGACTACCCCGGATAAAAAATTTACACTGGTTACTGTTGAATGTCTTGGCGCTTGCGATACCGCGCCGGTGATGATGATAAATCAAGAGTATTACCATAAACTAACCCCGGAAAAAATCGATGCGATTTTAGCGTCGTTACCTTAATATGGACCAAATCGACCGAGTGTTATTACGCAATATCGATCAAGCAGCATCGTATACATTAGCGGTGTATCAACAAAATGGCGGGTACCAGGCGTTCCGGAAAGTGCTGGTAGATAACCAGCCGGTATCGATTATCGAGTTGATCAAGAAATCGGGATTGCGCGGTCGCGGTGGTGCCGGGTTCTTAACCGGATTAAAATGGAGTTTTATCCCGAAAGATATCCCAAAACCGAAATATCTGGTTTGTAACGCCGATGAAGGGGAACCGGGAACATTCAAAGACCGGATGATTATCGAACATAATCCATTATTATTACTGGAAGGGATAAGTATCACCTCGTATGCCATCGGAGCTAATAAAGCGTTTATTTATATCCGGGGAGAATATATTCAAGGTGCGATGCGATTAGAACAGGCGATACAAGAAGCCTATGCGCAAGGATATTTAGGAACCAATATCCTAGGTTCTGGGTATGATTTGGATATCTATCTCTATCGCGGTGCGGGCTCGTATGAATGCGGGGAAGAGACCGCGATGCTCGAATCCCTGGAAGGCAAACGCGGCGAACCGCGCGTGAAACCGCCATTCCCGGCAATCGTCGGATTATATGGCTGCCCAACCGTAGTGAATAATGTCGAAACTTTATCGAGTATCCCGAACATCATCTTAAATCAGCAGGAAGTTATCGGTTCATCTGATACGGTTAAAAGACCGGAAACGAAACTCTATGCGGTAAGTGGTCATGTGAATAAACCGGGAGTATATGAATTACCGATGGGAATTCCGTTACGTACTTTGATCTATGATATCGCCGGCGGGATGAAAGCTAACCGGAAATTGAAAGCGGTGCTACCTGGTGGCGCGTCCGCCTCGTTATTAACCGACCAGGAGTTGGATACCCATCTCGATTTCGATTCGTTACAGCATGCCGGGTCGATGCTGGGGTCAGCGGCAGTCATCGTTATGGATGAAACCGTATGTATGGTCTGGCTAGCGCTGAGATTAACACGATTTTTCGCCCATGAATCCTGTGGGAAATGCACCCCATGCCGGGATGGGTTATCCTGGCTGGTGCAAATCCTGGATACTATCGAATCCGGCAAAGGGAGAAAAGAAGATTTAGCGTTGATTTTAGATATCTGCGATAACATCAGTGGGAAAACGCTATGCGCATTAGCTGACGGTGCGATAGCGCCGATCGTCAGTTCAATTAAACGGTTTAATGATGAATATGTATATCATATCGAATATAAAACCTGTTTGGTTAAATCGAAATAATACCGTATGGAAGTAAATCTAACGATAAATGATAAACCGGTAACAGTGCCGCAGGGGACAACGATTCTGCAAGCGGCGAAAAAGCTTGGGATTCGGGTTCCGACTTTCTGCTATCATGCTCAGATGCTGCCGGTAGGCGCGTGTCGGGTATGTATGGTGGAAGTCGAAAAGATGGGGAAACTCCAGATCGCTTGCGCTACTCCGGTATCTGAAGGGATGAAGGTTAAAACCAATTCACCGGCTGCGGTTAAAGCGCAAAGAGGAGTAATCGAATTCCTGTTATTAAACCATCCGCTCGATTGCCCGGTCTGTGATAAAGGCGGCGAATGCGAGTTGCAAGACCTGACTTATCGGTTCGGGCCGAGTGCTAGTCGTTATATTTTCCCTAGATATAAGCATGAGCGGAAAAGTCTGGGCCCATTAATTGTCCGCGACCAAAACCGATGTATCCAATGCCGGCGTTGTGTCCGTATCTGCCGGGAATATCATGGGAAAAGCTGTTTAGGGACTATCGACCGAGGATTCTATACCGAAATAGCGAGTTTCAATTTCGAATCTACTACCTGCGATTTCTGCGGGGATTGTATCGAAGTCTGTCCCGTAGGTGCGTTAACCAGTAAACCTTTCCGGTTTAAAGCCCGGGTTTGGAATCTTAGTAAAACCGAAACCACCTGTCCATACTGCGCTGATGGATGCCGAATCAGTATCGAGTCTTTAGCTACTGAAATAAAACGTATCCGGCCGCGCCGGGTACCGGGAGAATATGTTAGCGATACCCATCTTTGTATGAAAGGATATTTTGGCTTTCAATTTATCAATCATCCTGACCGGATTAAAACCCCGCTGATTAAAAAAGACGGGCAGTTGGTTTCTGCATCCTGGGATGCAGCGTTGACTACGATTGCCAATCGATTTGCTGAAATTAAGAAAGAGCATGGACCGGATGCAATTGCGGGATTAGGCTCTTCGCGATGCACTAATGAAGAGAACTATTTATTCCAGAAGTTTATGCGAACGGTTATCGGCACCAATAATATCGACTATTTAATGACTGACCGGGGCAGTGAATGGAACGAACTCTGGTTTAATCTGATTCCGAACAATATAACCTTTACTGATATTGAAAAGGCGAAAACGATTCTCATTATCGGAGCTGATATAAGTATCCAGAATCCGGTGCTGGGTTTGCATATCAAACAGGCGGTGATGCGGAATCAAACCCGGTTGATTGAACTGAACTCCGCACCGACTGATTTAAAACGGTTCACGACACATCCACTCATATGCAATGCGGGAAAAGAATTGGATGCAGCGAATGCTCTCGCCAAAAGTTTAATATTGCAGAACCTGGTAGATTTCGGTCGATTGCAGAATGAGGCTGAAGATAGTCAGGAATATCTGAAAACTTTAAATCAGATTGCGATAGAGACCTTGCTAGAATCGAGCGGGTTGGATAACTCGATATTAACCGATGCGGTTAAAACATTAGCGCAAAGTGATAAGGCAGGAGATATGATTATCCTTTTCGGCCGGCAGGTGATAGAACATCCAGCCCGGAATCGGATTATCGCCGCCCTATCCAATCTAACCGTATTATTAAATAATCAAACGCGAGTTCTACCGTTATTTGAATATACCAACTCCCGGGGTGCAGTAGATATGGGGTTGGTACCGTTTCTGTATCCGGGATATCAGCGGACTGATGATAACGAAACGCAAACGAGATTCGGTAAGCTATGGAATTGCAGTTTACCGATTGCTAAGGGAATGAATGCGACTGAAATGTTCGAAGCTGCATTAGAAACTAAACTGCAAGCTATGTATATTATCGGCGAGAATCCCATCATGCGGGTTCCTGATAGAACGGTAGTTACAAAAGCCTTGGATACCCTTCAGTTTCTGGTAGTGCAGGATATGTTTCTAACTGAAACTGCCCAATATGCTGATGTAGTCTTACCGGCATCGAGTTTCGCTGAAAAAGAAGGAACGTTTACTAATATCGAAGGCAAAGTTCAGAAGGTAACGCAGGCGATATATCCCTTGCATCATACAAAACCGGATTGGTGGATTCTAACTGAGTTAGCCAAACGGATGGAGACTCCGTGGCCATATCGCCATTCATCCGAGATATTAGAAGAAATAATTACCAGTGTTCCATTATACAAATCCATTGAGATTAGTAAGTTAAATGGTCAGGGATATAACCTGCCGATAATCGAACCATTTCAATTTGTATCAGCTACTCTCGATTTATTTGCTAAGAAAAGTAAATTGTACACGGAAACATTGAATACTGTTCCGGATAAAGATTCATCGGAGTATCCTTTACTATTAGCTACCGGTAATCTCCTAACGCATTCCGGGAGTTTTACCCGATGGTCGGAAGTATTACATGAGCTTGCACCAGAGCCGCACCTATCTATACATCAGTCTGATGCCGACCGATATGGGATTACCGACAATGATATGGTTAAAGTCGAATCGAAAACAGGTGAAATAATCCTGAAAGCGCAGATAAGTAAAACCGTTGCCCCGGGAACTGTATTTATCCCGCAGAATTACCCTGAAGTAGCCGTCAATAGTTTAATGGATATTCACGAAAAGAGCACCAGAGTTAAATTAACTAAAGTAGGTTAATATGCTGCAATCGATATTCAACGATACCTTTTTATATTTAGCGTTTATTGCAGTTAAAGTCGGAGTGACGATCAGCGGAGTGATGTTTAGTCTCTTTTTTGTAATGTGGTTCGAACGCAAACTGATCGGCCATTTCCAGGTGCGGCTTGGTCCGATGCGGGTGGGCCCGCATGGAATACTCCAGCCGATCGCCGATGGGATTAAAGTGTTTTTGAAAGAAGATTTAATCCCAGCGAATGCGCATAAATTCCTGTTTATCCTGTCACCGTTTATCGCCTTGTTTACTGCGATCATCCCTTTTGCGGTAATACCGTTCGGCCCGCAAATCGGCTCTTGGTTTGGGAAACCAATCTCGATCTTCGGTCACCCGATAAACTGGTATATTACCGATATCAATATCGGGATACTGTATGCTTTTGCCGTTTCATCGTTAACGGTATATGCGCTCGTCCTCGCCGGGTGGTCGTCGAACAGTAAATATTCATTGCTCGGTGGATTGCGGTCGGCAGCCCAGATGATCAGTTATGAACTCTCGATGGGATTAGCAGTGGTTGGAGTAGTCATGTTATCCCAATCATTAAGTTTGGTGAAAATGGTAGAAGCGCAATCCCAATTCCCATTCATTATTATGCAGCCGATCGGGTTCATTATTTATTTGATAGCTGCAGTAGCGGAAACCAATCGTGCCCCATTCGATTTACCGGAAGCGGAATCGGAACTGGTTGCCGGGTATGGGACGGAATATAGCAGCATGAAATTTGCCATGTTCTATATTGCAGAATATACCAATATCGTTACGGTCTCGGCGCTGGCGACTACCATGTTTCTTGGCGGATGGATTGGTCCAAGTTGGCTGCCACCGATAGTATGGTTCTCAATCAAGATGATGGTGTTCTTATTCCTCTATGTATGGTTGCGGGCGACTTTACCAAGGTTCCGATACGACCAGTTAATGCAGTTCGGCTGGAAAGTACTGCTGCCGATAGCGATTGGCAACATTTTTATTACCGGATTTGTTATAGCAATAATAAATAAATAAACTACTATGATGATGATATTTGCAATAATTAAAGGGTTATGGACCACGTTTATTCACCTGTTTCGGAAACCGATTACGGTGCAATATCCGAAAGAGACGATACCGCCATCACCGCGTAGCCGGGGTCGGCATCGGCTGAGATTGGATAAAAATGGATTAGAACTCTGTATCGGGTGCGAGTTATGTGCCGGGGTATGTCCATCAAAATGTATCTATATCGAAGCGGAAGAGAACGATCCGAATGACCGGAAGTCGGAAGGGGAGCGCTATGCCAAGGTATATCGCATCGATATGTATCGCTGTATCTTCTGCGGATATTGCGTTGAAGCGTGCCCGACCGACGCTTTAATTTTAAGTGCTAACTATGATTTAACGGTCGATAGCCGGAGAAAGTTTGTTTGGAATAAAGAGGATTTGGTTGATCCGCCGGAAACCAGAACCGATATAGAGGGATATTATATCGGATGGAAGTAAAATAGAAGTTCAAATGTCAAAGCTCAAAGTTCAAACAAAGTTCCAAGTTCCAAACGTAAATTAGTTTGCAGTTTTGATATTGGAGCTTATTTGGGATTTGGGATTTGAGATTTGGGATTTACTAGTATATGGAATTAATATTATTTAGTATTTTAGCTATAATCGCAGTTATTACTGCATTATCAACTATCTTGCAGCGGAATCCGGTGAATAGCGCGGTATCGTTGATTATCTGTTTTCTATCAATCGCCGGGCTGTTTTTATTATTAAACGCGCAGTTTATTGCGGCAATCCAGGTGATTATTTATGCCGGGTCGATTATGGTCTTGTTCCTATTCGTCATCATGCTATTCGATCTACGGAAAGAGGATTTGGAAACCAAGCGGAAATTAACGTTACGGTTTTCTGCGATTGTTTTAATGATTATGCTGCTACTCGAATTAAGTATGATTGGAAGCCTGAGTTTTATCTCCGGTAAATCCGATATCTGGACTCAGCAGGAAGTGAATAATATCGGGAATACTCAAGCTATTGGTAAAGTACTGTTTGCTCAGTATCTCTATCCATTTGAAATTGTTTCGGTGTTATTATTAGTTGCCCTAATCGGTGCGATTATTCTCGGTAAACGTAAAGTAGAATAAGTTATGGATATTTTAAATTTAGCATTTAGCATTTTATCCGCCTTTGGCGGATTAAATTTGCAATGCTAATTTTGCAATTTGAAATGAGGGTTTAACTTTGGTTCCTATCTCATATTATCTTATTCTAAGCGGTATTCTTTTCGCTATCGGGGTATTAGGCGTTCTCTTAAGACGCAATATCCTGATTATTTTTATGGCGATAGAACTGATGCTAAACGCGGTAAACCTGGCGTTTATTGCTATTGCCAGATCGCTGAACTCGATGGATGGACAGCTGATGGTATTCTTTGTTATCGCAGTAGCGGCAGCGGAAGTGAGTGTTGGTTTAGCGATTATTATCACTATTTTCCGGAATAAAGAATCGGTTGATATCGATACGATGAATCTTATGAAAGGCTGATAAACCAATCATTTTAAATTTAGCCCCGATATTTTTCGGGGTAAACATTTAGCATTTTATCCGCCTAAGGCGGATTACATTTTGATATGATTAATTTTCTCTGGCTAATTCCAATATTCCCTTTACTTGGCTTGTTAACCAACCTTTGTTTCGGTAAACGGTTAGGTAATAAATCTGCCGGGATTATTGCCAGCGGTGCGGTTGGGTTATCTTTCCTGATTTCTTTAATATTATTCTTTCAGGTTCTCATTGGCCGGTTAACCATCAATATCAATTATTTCGATTGGATAGTAGTAGGTAATTTCGTTGCTCCGGTAGGAATGCTTATTGACCGGTTATCAGCATTACTATTATTAGTTATAACCTTCGTTAGTTTCCTAATCCATGTTTATTCTATCGGATATATGCATAGCGATTCCGGGTATATCCGGTATTTTATCTATCTGAATCTATTCGTCTTTTCGATGATTATGCTAGTCATGGCGAACAATTATCTCTTGATGTATGTTTTCTGGGAAGCGGTGGGATTATGTTCATATCTTTTAATCGGGTTCTGGTTTGAGAAGAAGGCAGCGGCTGATGCCGGGAAGAAAGCGTTTATCGTCAACCGAATCGGCGATTTCGGTTTCGCGCTGGGAATAATGCTCATTTTCGTTTCTCTAGGTTCATTAGACTTCAATTATATATTCAGTCATGCGAGTACTTTAAATACGACTTTGATTACTGTTATAACTCTCCTTCTATTCCTTGGCGCGGCCGGTAAATCAGCCCAGATTCCTCTCTATGTCTGGCTACCGGACGCCATGGAAGGGCCGACTCCGGTAAGTGCGTTAATTCATGCGGCAACCATGGTAACCGCCGGGGTATATATGGTTGCGCGCAGCCATGTTCTCTATACTCTAGCGCCGATATCGCAGCAGGTAGTTGCGACTGTTGGAGCGTTAACCGCAATCTATGCAGCATCAATGGCGCTGGTTAATACCGATATTAAAAAGATTCTAGCGTATTCGACTATCAGCCAACTCGGATATATGTTTATCGGAGTTGGAGTAGGAGCGTTCGGGGCCGGGATATTCCATTTGGCAACCCATGCGTTTTTTAAAGCGCTTCTCTTTTTAGGTGCCGGAAGTATCATTCATGCGTTATCCGGGGAACAGAATATATTCAAAATGGGAGGGCTGAAGAAACATTTGCCTATCACTGCTCCGTTATTCTTGATCGCCGCTTGCGCGATTTCAGGGATTCCGCCATTCAGCGGGTTCTTCAGTAAAGATGAGATACTCACTGGCGCTTTCCATCGGGGATATTATTATCTCTGGTTCATCGGGTTGATTACTGCCGGATTAACCGCTTTCTATATCTTCCGGTTATTTTTTCTGGTGTTTTATGGCGAATCCCGGATAGATGCTGAGAAGATACCGCATCTGCAAGAATCACCGAAAGTAATGACTTATCCGATGCTAATTTTAGCGATATTCTCGATTATTTCCGGAATGTTATGTATGTCAGTTTCGCATTGGTCGCCATGCGGGACTTATTTCACCCCGATTTTCGGGGATATCCCGGAAAAGACCGGGGCGATGCTGAACCTCGAACTGATGGCGATTTCAGTTCTCGCTGCCGGGATAGGAGTATATATCGCCTATAAAATGTATCGGCAGCGATCGGTAAATCCGGATATACTCGCGACCCGATTTTCCGGAGTATATCGGCTATTATTGAATAAATATTATATTGATGAACTCTATGATAAGGTTCTGGTAAATCCTATCGTTCGGTTAGCGGATATTTTATGGCGGTTCTTCGACGACAAAATAGTTGATGGTACGGTTAATGGCGTAGCGAGTTTTATCGAATGGTCTGGCGGGATAGTTCGCCGGGTTCAGAGCGGATATTTAGTGAATTATGTAATGCTGTTTGTGTTAGGGATAATTATCATTCTTGGCTATTACTTATTAAGATAAACCACGGATGAACACGGATTAACACGGTAAATAAACTATATGCAATTATCGATTATAACGTTTTTACCTTTATTCGGTGGGTTGATTATCTTGTTGATTAATAGGGATAAGCAGCGGATAATCAAAACAATAGCATTGATTATATCTTTGCTGACGTTCCTTATATCAATCCCACTGTTTATCAATTTCCGGCTAGGGACCCCCGAGATGCAGTTTGTTGAACAATACCCCTGGATAAACGCTATCGGAGCGAGTTATTTTCTGGGGATCGATGGCATAAGTTTATTCCTGGTTTTGCTAACCACGTTCTTAAGTATGTTAGCGATCCTCTCTTCCTGGAAAGCGGTAACCCAAAAGATTAAAGGATATTATGCCTGTTTATTATTCTTAGAGACCGGGATGATTGGGGTGTTCGTTTCATTAGATTTGCTCTTATTCTATCTATTCTGGGAAGCGATGCTAATCCCGATGTATTTCCTAATCGGGATTTGGGGCGGGCCACGGAAAATCTATGCGACCATAAAGTTTGTTCTATATACCATGGTTGGCAGCCTCTTAATGCTAGTCGCAATAATGTATCTGGCATACCAGTTTAAAACCATTGCCGGATATTATACGTTTAATCTATTATCGCTCTATCAATCCGGTTTAAACCCGGAGGTTCAAGTCTGGCTATTTTTAGCGTTTGCGTTAGCGTTTGCGATTAAAGTTCCGTTATTCCCATTCCATACCTGGTTACCGGACGCCCATGTAGAAGCGCCTACTGCCGGGAGTGTACTCTTAGCCGGAATATTATTAAAAATGGGGACGTATGGATTCCTCAGGTTCTGTTTACCGCTATTCCCGCAGGCAGCGATGCAGTTTATGCCGGTAGTAATAGCTTTAGCGGTGGTCGGAATAATCTATGGCGCGTTAGTCGCGATGGTACAGCCGGATATCAAGAAACTAGTCGCATATTCTAGTGTCAGCCATTTAGGGTTCGTTATGTTAGGAATCTTCGTATTCAATCTGCAGGGGATAACCGGTGGGATATTGCAGATGGTCAACCATGGATTAAGTACCGGGGCGTTATTTTTATTAGTCGGGATGATATATGAACGCAGACATACCCGGCAGATCTCCGAGTTCGGCGGGCTGGCGAAAGTTATGCCGCGATATTATGGGTTCTTTTTAGTTATCATGCTATCGTCTATCGGGCTACCGGGTTTGAATGGGTTTATCGGCGAGTTTACGATT
>JBHGBB010000051.1:0-19501 GCA_041946755.1 bacterium
AAATTAATCAAATGAATAAAAGAATTTTAGTATTTACCTTATTATTATGCTTCGCGAGTGCTTCAGTTTTTGCCTTAACTTGGACGAAACAAGAAAGTACAATACCGCAAGTAGCACAAATGCATGGTTTAGTGGTTAGTTCCACCGGTTTCGCTTATGTGATCGGTGGCAATGTAGCTACAGCACCAGCGGGAGATTCATATTGGGTATTTTATGCCCCAGTCAACTCCAGTGGTGTTGTTGATACAACTTGGTCGTTTGCTACTGATATGCCTTATTGTAGTAACGATTCCGGCGCAATGCCTAACGCAGCGTATATCGAAACTTCTTGTTTTGAAACCAATGGATTTATTTATCGTATTGGTGGTGGGTGGAACACTGCAAATACCAATAAATCTAACAATGGCGATTCGCTTTGGGGTAAGATTGAGTCGAATGGATTTATCTCCAGTTGGGGAGTTCGAACTCCATTCCCAACCAATAATGGAACTGGTGGACTTTGGTGTCCAGCAACCCATGTTGTCATCAACGGTACTGACTATGTCTATGCAGTCGGCGGTCAATTAGATTCAACGGCAAATGGCTCAAACCTATCTCCAAAAGTGTTTATGTCTATTGCCGACCCGGCAACAGGAGCATTAAGTGCCTGGACTGAAGTAGCTAATATTCCGACAGGAATGTATTTCAGTTCTGCAGTTGCTGCCCAGGATAAACTTTATGTTTTCGGCGGATTAACCACTGGGGGCAATAGTGTTGGCAGAAACAATCTCCTCTACAAAACCACCATTAATTCTGATGGTACATTACAACCATGGACTACAAGTAGTACCGCAATAGAAATGTGGGGAATTTATGGCGGTGCATTAGCTTATTCAAAACATGATGTGTATTATGTCGGTGGAAGACGAAATGGTGGTTCTGGTGCTGTAGGCATGTCTACTGTTTGGCATGCAGATATTTCACCTTCAGGTGACCTAGGAGATTTTACCGCAGATGGAGAAGTAACATACGGTAATACCACGGCAGGATTCTATTACTCACCATTAGCAATGGGTACATTTAACAAACAGGAACGGATTTACTTGATCGGTGGCCGGTTCAGCCTTCCCGGAACAGCAACGCGTTTAACCGGTAATGCTGATTTTAGTACTGATCCCACTTCTGGTTGTAGCTCAGCTGTATTCAACAGTGAAGTTATTTATACACTTCCATCCGCAAGTGGTTCTGCCGCATTAAGTTCAAATGCAATCAGTATTTACAGTGCCAGTAACGGAACTGGACCATACACTTGGACCAGTAGCGATACGACAATTGCCCAAGTGCTTAGTTACGGTGCCAGTACGGCAGTGGTTCAAGCGTTGTTATCAGGGTCAGCTGCGATAACAATGTCGGATGCCTATAATGACACCGATGCAGTTATTGTAGCAGTAACTGGTACGGATCTATTAACGATAGATCCATCTATTTCACAACTGATGAATCCCGGAACAAAAGATTTCACCGCTAGTGGTGGAACTGGCAATTTTATCTGGTCGTTAAGTAATGATACCGTTGGTTACTTAAGTTCGACAACTGGTGCAACGGTTACATTTACCGCAGCCAGTGCTGGTACCGTTGACCTAACTGTGAGTGATCCAGGACCACCAGCGCAACAGAAAACAGTCAGCATTCAAGTAGTTCCGACTTCAGCACCGTTATATAAAGATATCGAATCGAAGAAACACATCCGATTCGAGTTGTTTGAATAAGAGCGAACGCGGTTTATGTAAGTATTTTACAAGAGTAATGTATTAATGTGGTTATTAAGCGGAGCAATTATTCTTTGACCTTAGAATGATTCTCCGCTTTTTTTATTGACACAACCAAGCTACGTATGCTATTTAATATAGCTAAACTTAAAATTGGTACTAATGACGGATGATGGTTTTTATCATATACTTTCATTAGATCCTACAGCAGAAAAGAGGTGAAAGTATCTAATGATGAAATCGAATTTTAAAGGATTTACTTTAATAGAATTATTGATTGTAGTCGCCATTATCGCCATCCTTGCGGCAATCGCTATTCCGAACTTTCTGGCTGCACAAACCCGATCAAAAGTATCGCGGGTACGCAGCGAACTTCGAATGGTAGGCGGTTCACTTGAATCCTATTATGTTGATAACACTGCATATCCATATTCTCCCGGACATCCACCACGCGCAAATGCTACTTGGGAATATAATAATAATATAATAGGAATTATTCCGCCAGAATTAAGCACACCAATTGCTTACATTACAAATGCTTGGTTTAAAGACCCATTTAAACAGTATGGCACCACCCCAGACCAAGAGATATATACATATCATAATATTCCACAATATATCAAATGGGTATCAACTAGTGATTACTGGAAAGTATGCGAAGATGTCTATGGTTCTTGGCGCATGTGTTCTATTGGTCCAGATGGAGCTTATAGTAGGTCTGGGGAAGCAGCTACGATGCAATATGATCCCACTAATGGTACGATTAGTTTAGGTAATATCTGGATAGGACAAAAATCGCTTAATCCACAAACAGGACCCATATGGAATGGATACTAAATAAATTTGATATTCAGCGATCATAGAAACATGCTGATCCTTATGAATGGCGACCGCAATAAACGTATGTTGGAGTAGCAATATAAATTGAAATGTTTTACCTCTGATAACAATATAAGTAATAAGGAGGTGGACAGGCTATGAAAAAGTTGGTTCTTGTATATACGTTGATACTTACCTGTCTTTTTGTAGGAACAGCATTTGCCGGATTTAATTCAGTATATTCGAATTCTGAGGTTTCCGGAAACGATGGCGCGGATAATACTCAAGCTATAGCGGTATTATCACCGAATAATTTTGTATTAACCATCAATGATGCCGGTTCCGGATTTGGTCTACAGAAATGGACTAATGCTAGCGCTACTACGGGAAGAGGAAACAACGTTACGGTTTGGTCATATAGTGGAGATAACGTTACTTTAACCCGACCTAATGGCGTTGCGGCAGATGGCTCGAATCGAGTTTTTGTTGCCAATAATGATGCTAATCATAATATTTTGGTTTTCGATGCGAGTGGTGCCGATCCGGTAGCAACTCAATATCGGATTGCTCTTGGTGGTTCTGCTGATATACTCGGACTTGATGTTGATGATAACGGGTATGTTTATATTTGCAGTACAGCTAATGCAAGTATTCAGATTTATCCTGGAATAACCGATGCGGCTTGGACTGGGACTCATTCGTTATCACCTACTCGAACGGTTTCATTACCGGTTAGCCCGCTAAACTTCTGCGTAAATAATGCCGGTACCGAGATTTATGTTTGCGATTCAGTATCGAAACAAGTTTTGAAGTATACTGGTAGTGTCGCCAGTGGATTTACTCAAGATGGTGGATTCAGTTTGACCGGGTTACCTTGGGAACCGCAAGCGGTAGCTGTCCGAGATAATGTATTATTTGTAACTTATGGTAGACATTCTCCGGTTGGTTTGACCACCTATACTTCCGCACGATGGATTACTGCTGATGCTTTCTCAGGAATACCAATAGATGTAATGTATTTTGGTGATACGGCATCGACTAGTTATCCGTATGATTCAAGTGATACTACTGCGGGATACTATTCTCCCCGAGACCTTGAACTCGATAGCGAAGGAAATGTATATATTAACCATTTTTATGCTTGGGCAATAGAGAAATATGTTGGCGTGGCGACTATGGCTCTCACCCCAGATCCTGTGCCTTCTCGATTATTGCCGGGAGATACACTAATATTCATGGCTCATGGTGGTAAAACGCCATATGCAAACTGGACAACAAGCAATCCGGCAGTTGGAGTAATGAGTTCTGTGGGTCAATATACTGCGGTATTTACTGCTGTCGGTAATGGTTCCGTTACCGTTTCGGTACAGGATAATTTGGGAACCACCATTACCTCAGGAACAATATTAGTTACTGCCACCGATGCACCGGTATATAAAGACACAGAAGCAGTTTCTATTCATCGAGTTAGACCGATGGAGTTATTTGATAGATAATAGCAGATAGTGATTTTTTTTAGGATAAATATATAGCGGATTAGATACTAAATCTAATCCGCTTTCTTTTTTATTTATAATCCCAGGGCCGGAAAATATCTTTCCAGCCGCGGTTATCATGCCGCCATTTCGGCTGTTGGTCAGCTTTTTCCTGGTCGAGAATCTGTTTCCAAGAAGTAGGTTTTTCACCGGGAGCGAGTGGTGGTTCTACTATCGGTTTCTGTTCATATTTGGTCATAATTTCATAAATCGCATTATTACCTAACATCGCAATACCACTCATCATAAACAACACCGGGCCAATACCGCTAAATAAACAGAGAATAAGAAAACTCAGTAAGAAAATAAAGATACCGATAGTAATCCATAAATTATCTAAGACAATCAGAAACGACCGTTTTAAGGTCTTTCTGATTCCGAGATTATGCTGGACTAAGATGGCTAATGCATAGACCGATTCCAAGGTTACCAATACTCCACACCAGAACGCTATTCCAGCTAATACCACTCCGGCCATCTGCATGTTACCGCGTAACTGAATATAGAAATTGATGTTGACTGCTACCAGGATAAAGATTAATACATGAATCAGAACGATTACGGTCGCTTTCCCGGAATATTGCTTTATTCCCATAAAGAATTGTTTTATAGAATTATCCTTTAACTCCATGAGTTGTTTGGTATAAGCAAATAATCCTACGGTAGTTACTGAAAAGATACCTATCGGTATTATCAAGAAAATCCAGAGTAGATTTAATCCTGCGGTGAGATGAAATAAGAAATAGATTACCAATAATCCTGGTAAATTGCATACAAACCAGAGGATGTTCGCCAATAGAATATGGCCAAGATTGTCGTAGGTATCCCAAAAGAAACCTAATAAGATGCGTCGAAACATAGATAAAAACGATGCAAACGGATTTATATAAGATTCAAACGGTTTTCTATTTTCCTTTTATCCGTCTGAATCCGTAATAATTCGTTTGAATCGTCTTTTATTCTTTAATCCGTTCTATCGTTGCGCCTAATCGCGTAAATTTCTCTTCTAACGATTCATAGCCGCGGTCGAGATGATATACCCGGTTGATGAGCGTTTCACCTTTCGCCACCAATCCAGCAAGAACCAATGCCGCTGACGCTCTTAAATCCGAGGCCATCACCGGTGCGCCGGATAAATACGGGACGCCGGTTACAAAGGCACTGGTGCCTTGAATCCGAATATTAGCGCCCATCCGCTGCAATTCACTCACATGCATGAATCGGTTCTCCCAAATGGTTTCGCTGATAACGCTATTGCCTTCGGTAATACTCATCAGGGTCATAAACTGCGCTTGTAAATCGGTTGGGAAACCCGGATATGGATTGGTTTTAATATCCGTCGGTCGAAAACCGTTCGGAACCGTAACGCGCAATCCGTTTTTCTCCTGAATTATCCGTACTCCAGCTTCAACAAGCTTGGTTTGCACCGCTAATAAATGGTCTAAAACCGCGTTAGTAACTTTAACATTACCTTGCGTTAATGCGGCCGCGATAATATAGGTTCCAGCTTCAATCCGGTCGGGAATAACGGTATGTTCCGCAGCGACTAATTCTTCTACTCCTTCGATCTGGATAACCGGAGTACCTGCCCCGGTTATTCTAGCACCCATTTTATTCATGAAATTCGCCACATCTTCTATTTCCGGTTCTTGTGCCGCATTCTCGATTAAGGTTTTCCCTTCTGCGACTACGGCTGCAAGCATAATATTTACCGTTGCGCCGACACTGGGAATATCGAGATATATTTCCGTACCTTTCAATTTATCGGCAGTCGCATTAATAAATCCTTCTTCGATTTCTACTTTTGCGCCTAATGCCTGAATCCCTTTAATATGCAGGTTCACCGGCCGTAATCCGATCGCACAGCCTCCGGGTAACGAGACCCGGGCTTTTTTTAGTTTCGCTAACAAAGGACCGAGAACATAAATCGACGCCCGCATTTTCCGAACTAAATCATACGGCGCTTCATACCCCGATAAGCCAATGGGGTCGATGATTAAGGTATGCTCATTTTCCCGATTGACCTGTATCCCCAAGGCGTTCAGCACCAGTTCCATCGATCGGACATCCTGCACTTTCGGTACATTATGCAGAACACATTTCTCATTTGCCAGAATACTTGCTGCCATCAGCGGTAAAGTCGAGTTTTTTGACCCGCCGATTTTAACTTCTCCTTGTAATTTATTACCCCCGACGATTCGTATCTTATCCATAATGAGAAACGATGCAGACAGATTTATACAGATGCAAACAGAGTAAAATACTATATCCGTTTGAATCCGCTATTTTATCCGTTTGAATCGTATTTTTTGGTTATTAATATTCTTTCTTTACCCGCTAAATCAGAAATAAATTGCGTTGATTGTACCGCAAATCGACCGGTTTCCTCAACCAATTTCCTGACTGCCGGCGCTTGTTTATCACCTATTTCCAAGATTAAATAGCCGTCATTATTCAAATATCGAGGTGCTTCTTTGATAATTTTACGAATTATGGTTAAGCCATCAACTCCACCATTTAACGCACGTTGCGGCTCATAGTCCCGAATATCGGATGCAAGCGATGCTAATTCCGACTCCGTTATATATGGTGGATTGCTGACGATTATATCGAATTTTGTTTCCAATTCCGATATCTCGGGAAATAAATCTTTTTCAATAAATTGGATTTGGTTGTTTCCAAGAATACGAGTTTCATTCTGTTGCGCTATTGTAATTGCTCTCTGGCTAATATCAGTAGTATAACATTTAACGGTTTGAATATGTTTCGCTAGAGAAATAACGATGCAGCCGCTACCGCAACCGATATCCAATATTTTCGGCTGCTGCATTTTACCTGCCAGGTTGATAGCAGTTTCTACTATGATTTCGGTTTCCGGTCTTGGAATTAATACGTCCGGAGTTACTAGAAAATCCAGTCCCATAAACTCTTTATGCCCGATTAAATAGGCTACCGGTTCATGCTTTTCCCGGCGAGCAACCAATTTTTGAAATACTGACCATTGGTCAGCATTTATTTTTTTTTCTCCATGTACAAGTAAATACGCTCGGTCACAACCGAGAACATGCGATAGCAATACTTCGCTATCCAGCCGCGCACTGTCTATCCCTACTCGATTCAATTGTCGTTCCGCTGCTTTTAATATATCGCTAATATTTGAGGGTTGCTGGTTTTCAGGCATATATTTATTTTTTATTACTGCAAATATTACACCAAAATAGAATCGATTCGCTACCGATTCTATTTCATTGATTTATCTAATCTTACCATGCAATCACCCTTTTTATAAACCTCGTCAATAATAGTATACTTATAATTCTGTGTCAACCTGCACACACTTGGTAGATTTTAATCGTATTATCTCGGAGTATGGTAGGTATTGCTTCGAGCAATACCTACCATACTTCACTTTTAATCAGCCATTTAGGTGGAGGTTGCTTTAAGCAACCTCCACTATTCTCCAGTACAAAGTCATAATATAACATGATTAATGAGAATATTTTTTAAGAAACTAAAAAAGAAGTCGTTGACTACCACAGCGGGATACGCGGGTACTTTTTACGGAGAATGCGGTCAATGCCAAACACTCGACCGGCAGCTGATAATAGAATGATTATTTCACAGATTATGAATAGTTTGTTGATGATTGCCCCCGCACCAGGCCGCCACCCGGAAGCAAGTTCATAATTCAAGCTCATCAATAATGCTAGCAATGCAGTCCCCCGAATCGCAACTCCGAAAATCAGCGCTAAGCCGATAAATATCTCACCATAGGTTACCAGAAACGCAAATAGAGTATTATGCGGAATCGCATATTCTAATAAGAAATGCTTATACCATAAAACATGCACATTTTGTACCCAATCATTTAGGGTAGTCAAGAGCATATTCCGGCTGATAAACCCGGCAACCAATTTCTGCCAACCGGCAATTAAGAAAAAATAGCCGATAGCAATCCGCAATACTGCCATATACCATAAATAACTCGGCTCTTTAAAATTCGATTTAATCCCGTCAAACATAATAAGTTAGCTAAATATATATAACCTGCATTTTACCGGAATCATAGGTACCCAATCCCAGTTTAGCGGCAGTATAAATATATTTCGGCGCTCTCCCTTGTTCAGTTAAAGTCGGCAATCCCATAACCTTCCGCTGTTCTTCAATAATCTGCCATCCCATATAATCGATAGCAACCGGATCGGAACTAATCATCAGACCATTATAGAGCCATCGATATTTCGGTCGGTCGCTTGGTCCTCCATTGGCCAACGGCCGAATCGCATCAACGATAATCAATCTGGTCTTATTTCTTATTGCCGGAATGGCATTCAACTCGGCACAATAGGGATTACAATTATTGGGATGCAATTCCCCAGGATTATTGATGCTCCCATAATGGTTTTTCATAGTCAGGCTTAATCCGCAAGCACCATGGTCTTTAAGAATCGGGACATTAATCAAGGCGGTTATCCGTTCACTCAAGATTTTACTCAGTTTACTGGAAACCGAGCCTTGTTGAGCAGGCTTCTCATCATAGAATCCATCAGTGCCATAACATTTCACACCAGCCCCATCTTGATTAATGGTAAATCCGCATCCCCGGAGTTCATGGGTTGTACGATCCCAAACGATAATGTTATTTTCATTAACTCCAGCAGATTTTAATCCCGCGATAATTGCATTGACCATTTCTGGTCTGCTAGATAAATTTCTACCGGCAATACAATTCACTTTTATTCCGACCACATCGGTTGGTTTAAAATATGATTTCCACGCATCACTACCTGTTTTCTTTCCAGCGAATTTCATCATACCTTGTTCCAGCATTTGAGATAAGATCGGTGGGTTGAGGATACCTTCTGAAGATTGAATCGCGGGATTGCGAACGATAATTACTTGCCCGACAGCTTTACTCACCGTTTCTTTTTTATTTGCGTTCGCTGCAAGACTGAGTATCGGTAATTGGGTAATCCCGGCAGCAACAAAACTCCATCCGGCAGCTTGTTTGATGAATTCTTTCCGACTGATTCTCGATGCCATAGGCTTATCCTATCGTCCCCGAGGTATTATTATTATTCATTATATCCTATACATAATCCCATATTCAAGACCAATTATTTTCTAGCAAATTAAAACGCTTTTTTTTAGCAAACCTAATCCGCAAATTATGATATTATAGAAAAAATATTTTATAGTGGAATTGATTATGTTACCTCGCTGGTTAAAAAAACCGAGTAGTTCGATAGAACAAACTCAGAAAGTCCGCCGCGCAATCGCTTCGCATAACCTGAATACGGTTTGCCGGAGTGCACAATGCCCGAATTTGGGCGAATGTTTTTCCGCCGGGACGGCAACCTTTCTGATTTTGGGCAGCACCTGTACTCGAACCTGTTCTTTTTGCGCGATTGATAAAGGCACACCGTTACCAGTCGATGCTGAAGAACCAAACCGAATCGCGCTGGCAATTCAAGAACTGGGAATCAAGCATGCGGTGGTAACTTCAGTAACCCGGGATGATTTGGTTGATGGTGGAGCGACCCAGTTTGCAGCTACGATTACTGCGATTAAAACGCTCAATCCGGGAGTAACCGTTGAAGTCCTTATTCCCGATTTCCGCGGCTCGGAATCAGCTATTCAAACGGTTCTTGCTGCATCGCCTGATATCTTTAATCATAACCTGGAAACGGTTGAACGGCTCTATCCGACAGTCCGACCGCAAGCGGATTACCATCAGTCGATGAAAATACTTGCATACGCCAAGGAATGTATGCCAAAGTTAATAACCAAGTCCGGAATTATGGTCGGATTAGGTGAAAGAAAAAATGAAATTTTCTCTTTAATGAATGAGCTAATTAGTGTAAAATGTAATATACTTACGATAGGTCAATATTTACAGCCATCGAAAAAACATCATAACGTTGAAAAATACTATACCCCGGCAGAATTTGACGAGTTAAAATTAACCGCGGTTGAAAAAGGATTTCTGGGAGTTGAAAGCAGCCCCTTTACCCGGAGTTCATATCATGCGGAACAAGTCATTCGTAAGGTATCGAAGTAACGCAGCAATGGCACATTGCTTTCGTCTGAGATACTAAGATAAGGAGGGATAACCATGGCAGTTGAAGTTGCTCTACCGGAATTGGGCGAAGATATCGAATATGTCACGGTAACCTATTGGCATTATAAGATTGGCGATCGAGTGAATGAAGGTGATGATTTGGTTGAAATCAGTACCGATAAAGCAGTATTCAATGTCCCAGCGCCTGTAAGTGGCGTATTGCTGGAAATTCTTGTTGAAGAAGGAGATATGGCTGAAGCTGGTGAAGCTTTAGGTACTATTGACGAAGAATAGTATCTGCCACACAGATGACCACAAGGGCATAGAAACCTGTTACCTACCGGATGATAATCCATGGAGGAATCTCGTTTCTATAACTCGGTGATTATCTGTGCATTTTTATTATATGAGTGTTCTTATTGTAGGGTCAGTAGCCTTAGATAGTGTCAAAACTCCTTTTGGAGAGGCGAATAATGTTTTAGGTGGGTCAGCGGTATTCGCATCCTATGCGGCAAGTTTTTATTGTTCTGTAAAACTAGTCGGAGTAGTAGGTGAAGATTTTCCTAAAGAGAATCTGGAATTGCTTAAAAGCCGGAAAATCGATCTAGAAGGACTCCAGATAAAAAAAGGGAAAACTTTCTTCTGGTCTGGCTATTATGAGTTCGATATGAATCAGGCAAACAGCTTATGTACCGAGCTCAATGTTTTCTCAAGTTTTAATCCTCATATCCCAAAATCATACCAAAAAACGAAATATATATTCCTGGCGAATATCGATCCGGAATTACAATTGAACGTTCTTACTCAGGTAGAAAAACCGAAAATGGTAGTCATGGATACCATGAACTACTGGATCATCAATAAACATAACGCATTATGGAAAATCCTAAAAAAAGTGGATATCGTTTTACTCAATGATGCGGAAGCGCGCCAACTTTGCGAAACGGCAAATCTGGTTAAAGCGGCCAAAATGGTGTTAGCCGTTGGTCCCAAGGTAGTCATCATCAAAAAAGGTGAACATGGTTCACTAATGTTTACTAACACTTCGGTATTTGCCGCACCGGGATATCCGCTAGAAAAAATCTACGACCCTACCGGTGCTGGAGATACTTTTGCCGGTGGATTTATCGGATATTTAGCCTCGACCAATGACTTTTCGGAAGCGAATTTACGTAAAGCCGTGATTATTGGCAGTACTTTAGCATCATATGATGTCGAAGATTTTAGTTTAGAACGACTGAAACGATTAACGGTACCCGAGCTTAATAAACGATATCTGGAATATCAGCAGCTGGTAAAATTTGATGGCATCGGATGATTAGGATAAACCCGTTTTACGGTTTCGGTCTCAAGGTGAATAATAGGTAGATGCCGATATATCTTTATTATGCCTATATTCCATGATATTATAATTATTCTACCTAATTTTAGGGGTTCAACCAGAGTTAAGTAGATATAGGGTATCTGTTTAGGTCTGCATGAACCCATTTGTAATATTAGTATGAAAAAGATAAATATTGGATTAATTGGTTTCGGGACTATCGGTTGCGGTGTGGTTAAGGTGTTATCGGAGAAAACCGATAAATTAGCCCAAAGTGCGGGTACGGAATTGCATCTCAAATGGGTTTGCGATATCGATCTATCGCGTGCACGTGAAGTAGAAGTCGATCCATCTAAGTTAACTACCGATGCGAAACAAGTACTCAATGACCCGGAAGTTGATATTGTAATCGAATTGATTGGTGGAATTCATCCGGCATTAGAGTTTATCCTAACGGCATTAAAGAATAAGAAACATGTGGTTACGGCTAATAAAGCGTTACTAGCTGAACATGGAACGGAAATATTCACTGCTGCTGCACAGGTTAATAAAACGGTATTTTTTGAAGGTAGTGTTGGCGGTGGGATTCCGATTATCAATGCGATTAATGTCGGTTTAGCCGCGAATCAGATTAATTCAGTTTTCGGGATTTTAAATGGTACCACCAACTATATCCTAACTAAAATGACCCAAGAAGGAAAGGATTATGCCGCGGTATTAAAAGAGGCACAGGATTTAGGATATGCCGAGAAACCGGATCCGTCGCTGGATGTACTTGGTAAAGATGCGGCGCATAAATTAACCATCTTAGCCTCGTTAGCGTTCCAGACTCCGATTAAAATGAGTGATTTATTAGTCGAAGGAATAACTGAGATAACCGCACAGGATATCCAGTATGCAAAAGAATTCGGGTATGCAATTAAACTGCTCGCTATTGGGAAAAGAACTGAAGATGGAATTGAAGTTCGAGTGCATCCGACAATGCTACCGAAAGATAATCTGTTAGCTTCAGTCAATGGAGTATATAACGCCATTCTAGTTGAAGGAGATACGGTTGGAACAACGTTATTCTACGGTCGTGGTGCGGGAGATTTACCGACTGCCAGTGCAGTTCTAAGCGATGTTATTGCAATTACCAAACAAATCATCTGTAGTAAACAAGAGGCAGAATGTAGTCAATTATCTTATACCAGTGGTTTATTAGCAGCACCAGGTAAACCTGTTAAAATAAAACCAGCAAGTAAATTGATGGCTAAATATTATCTCCGGTTCTCTTCACTCGACCAGCCGGGAGTATTAGCTTCAATCTCCGGGATATTAGCCCGATATAACATCAGTATTTCAGCAGTGATTCAAAAAGGACGGAAAGCCCATGATGTAGTACCGATAGTCATGTTGACCCATGAAGCGCAGGAAGAAGCAGTACAAAAAGCAGTCAAAGAAATCGATGCCTTACCCGTGATGAAAAAGAAATCGGTGCTGATTCGGGTCGAAAACTAAATTGACGATATGAATATAGTTGACTCTGTCAATAGAATTCCTATCAGATTAACGGATGAACGATGGAGACATATTGTTGAAAACCATGATGATATTGCTGGATATTTTTTTGATGTACTCGATACTATTTCTAAACCAACTTGGATTGTTAAGGGAGATAAAGATGCATTATGGGCAATAAAGCTCATATCTTCCAAAAAAGCGATTTTAGTAATATATAAGGAAAATACAGAAGAAAATGATGGATTTATTATTACAGCTTTTATTACTACGAAAATCCAAAAACTTCTTAGAAGGAAAATATTATGGCAGCAACGATAGCTGTTAAAGAAATTTTTGAAGCATTACCCCATATAAAAAAAGTTGGGGCTAAACATCTTTGGTTTGATTTCGATAAAGAAGCCGATGTCCTCTATGTTAGTTTAGAACGACCTCAACAGGCAACGGATACTGATATTTTAGATGAAGGTATATTCTTACGTCTTCGGGGTAAAAAAGTTGTCGGCTTAACAATTACGAATGTTAGCAAGCGATTTAAACAATAATGCTCTTATGGTTTATAAACCAGGCTATTTATAATTAAAAGAAAATCAGTTTGGCAGATTACCAAATTTATTTAGGTCAATTTTGTAAGCTTTTATTTTATAAAAGGAGAATTAAATATGTCTTGGAAAGGTGTAATAAATCAATACCGCGAATTTCTACCGGTAACCGATAAAACCCCGGTTATCACTATGCTGGAAGGGAATACTCCGCTAATTCCAGCGGTAAAGCTTCCGCAAAAGCTGGGGAAGAAAATTAAAGTATATTTTAAGTATGAAGGTTTAAATCCGACCGGGTCTTTCAAAGACCGGGGGATGACCATGGCAATCTCGAAAGCCGCGGAAGCGGGTTCGAAAGCGGTCATGTGCGCTTCGACCGGAAACACTTCTGCATCAGCAGCCGCGTATGCCGCCCGGGCGAACATGGATTGCATCGTAATCATCCCGGAAGGAAAGATTGCTGCCGGGAAATTAGCACAAGCGGTTATGCATGGAGCAAAGGTAATCGCTATTTCCGGTAGTTTCGATGCGGCATTAACTATCGTTCGTGAAATAACCGATAAATACCCGATTACTTTAGTTAACTCCGTAAATCCATTCCGGATTGAAGGGCAGAAATCCGGTGCCTATGAAATCTGCGATGTGCTCGGTCAACCGCCGGATTACCATTTTATTCCGGTTGGAAACGCCGGGAATATCACCGCGTACTGGAAAGGATATAAAGATTATTATCAGGCCGGGAAAATCAAATCATTACCGAAAATGATGGGATGGCAGGCCGCAGGTTCGGCACCAATCGTAGAAAATCGGATTATTGAAAAACCGGAAACGTTAGCGACTGCAATTCGAATCGGGAATCCAGCGAGTTGGAAACAAGCGGTAGCCGCAGCGCAGGAATCGAAAGGTGGAATCGATAAAGTCACCGATGATGAAATAGTGCAAGCGTATCAACTTATCGCTAGCTTAGAAGGAGTATTTGCAGAACCGGCATCAGCCGCTTCGGTAGCCGGATTGATTAAAGCTTGTGAACGAAACCAGATACCTGATGGTTCGACCATCGTTTGCATCTTAACCGGCCATGGATTAAAAGATCCTGACCGGGCGATTGCATGTAGTAAACCTTGGACGACGTTACCATCAGAAATAGGGGCAATATCTAAGTTCTTAGGATTGTAAAGAAATAAAAAATCTCATTGCAAATTGCAAAATTAGGTCGATTCGACCTAAATGCTAAAATCATATGAAATATATTGTTCTTGTCGGTGATGGAATGGCAGACCGCCCTTTAGAATCATTAGGGAATAAAACGCCATTGCAGGTGGCTAAAAAGCCTCATATGGACTATTTAGCGCAGCATGGTATGGTGGGTTTAGTTAAAACCGTACCTGATGGTGTTAGCCCCGGCAGTGATGTTGCCAATCTATCTATCCTTGGCTATGACCCTCGGAAATATTATACCGGCCGGGCACCGTTAGAAGCTGCCAGCCAGAACATTAAAATTCAGCCGAATCAGACTGCATTCCGCTGTAACCTGGTTACTATCCAGAACGAAACGATGATCGATTATAGCGCCGGGCATATCTCGACCGCTGAAGCTAAATCGATTATTGAATCGTTGGCTCAGGAGTTGAATACTTCGGAAATAAAATTCTATCCTGGAGTAAGTTATCGGCACTTAACGATTATAACCAGTGATTTCCCTGACTTGGTATGCACGCCGCCGCATGATATTACCAATCAATCGATTTCGAATTATTTACCCAATGGCAAAAATTCGGAATTGGTTAAGAGTTTGATGGAAAAATCGGTAGCTATTCTTGCCAATCATCCGGTGAATAAAGAGAGAATTAAGGCCGGCAAGAACCCGGTGACCAAGATTTGGCTTTGGGGTCAAGGCAAACCGCCGCAAATGCCTACCTTTCAAGAGAAATATCAGCTTTCCGGTGGAGTGATTACGGCAGTGGATTTAGTAAAAGGACTAGGCAAATATGCGGGATTGGAAGCGCCGAACATTCCCGGAGCGACCGGGTATCTCGATACCAATTATCAGGGGAAAGTCGATGCTGCCCGAGCCATGCTAGATAAATCCGATTTTGTGCTGGTACATGTAGAAGCACCGGATGAATGCGGGCATCAAGGGAAGGTAGACTTAAAAATTAGAGCGATTGAAGAATTCGATGAACGAGTTGTTGGCCCGATTTTGGATGATATATACCGATATCCGGAATTCCGGCTTTTAGTATTACCCGATCATGCAACTCCGATTTGTATCCAGACCCATAGCAGCGAACCGGTACCGTTTATCCTCTATACCTCACCTGAGGAGAAACTCGCACCGGCTTCTGCATATGATGAAACCAATGCTGCTACTACCAAGATTTATGTTGAAAATGGGTTTGAATTAATGGACATTCTAACCGAAAAATAGACAGTTTTAGTTAAAAACTGTCTATTTTCTTTCTTTTCACTTGCCAATTTGACCTAACTCTTTGTAAAATAACGCGTTATTATTCTGAATTATCTGGTTTCACTATCAGTTTTACAGCGGAGTGTAATCGAGCGTGAAATTTTCACGCTCGATTACACTTTGCTCTAAGAACAGCATAATTTTTCTTAGATTAGATAGACACTATTGATGCTCTATTAACTCGTTCTCGGCATAATGCCAAAGTGATAATATTCTATGGACGACCTCGTTTACCTTTTTGCATTAAGTAAAATCGCGCGTATCGGTCAGGCGACGGTTAGAGCCCTATTACATAAATTCGAGTCATATCCCGCGATATTCACTGCACCGGCAGAAGAGTTACTTAAAATTAAAAGAATAACACCAGCGACCGCAGCCGAAATCATGAAATCCAACCAGCACCTGGAAGAATTGGCGCTGGAACTCGACGAAATCCAGCATAATCAAATTCAGGTTATTCCGATTGATTCCAACCGGTATCCGAAATTATTGAAAAATATACCTGATGCGCCAATGTTGATATACCTGATGGGAAGCATTATCCCGGAAGATGAACGATCCATCGCCATTGTTGGCTCTCGATCTGCCTCGGAACTCGGTCAAGAAATCGCACATAATCTCGCTAGGGCGTTAGTTCAGCAGGGAATAACCATTATTAGCGGTTTAGCTATCGGAATCGATACTGCCGGGCATCAAGGAGCATTATCAGCCGATGGAAGAACCATCGCATGTCTCGGTTCGGGTTTTTCTCGCATTTATCCACCAGAAAACCAGGAATTAGCTCAACAAATACCGCAATCCGGTGCTATTATCAGCGAATTGCCACCAAAAACGACCGTAGAATCGAAATTCCTGCTGATGCGAGACCGAATCATTGCCGGATTAAGTAAAGCGGTAATCGTCATCGAATCGGAGGAGGATGGAGGGGCTATATATACTGCCCGGAAAGCCAATAAATATGACCGCCAGGTATTATATATCAACTGGCATAAATTTCCAGGTGTTCTTGAAGAAGCCCAATCGAAGTATATCCAGAATTATCTGAAAGAAACCGGTTTACCAATCAACAATATCGATTCTGCAACGGTCTCATATTTGGTTGCAATAGCAAAAAATAATATTGACTTACCCGAATTACCATTTGACCACTAAATAAGGTATCAAATTAGGTTTGATAAATCCAGCTCATACTTATAAACCTGCCATCTATAAAGCAATAAAAAAGGGCGAGGTTTCGACTCGCCCTGATTTTCTACCGGAGCATTATTTCCCGCTAATATATTCACCTATTCCGATGCGATATTAGCTATAATATTTTTGCATTTCTTTCTCATTCCGTATAATTTTAGCCCGTTTCATCAGATTATTTATCCATTCCTGATATGCCGCTCGTTGCCGGACTTGGATCAAAGACTTCAAAACCTGGTCTTTTTCGGCCAAATATTTCCCTTCATCAATTCCAGATTTCCCTAAAACTTTGATAATATAATATCCGGAAATTCCACCGGTTCTCGGGTCTTTATCCTCAATTAATCCACTTGTTTGTCCTGTGGGAAGTCGGAACGCCGCTGCAGCTATCGCAGGGCTCCCCTTTTGCTGCTTAATATAACTATAAAAACTAAACGGTTCCGGAGAAATAACTTTTACTCCCAGCTGTTTTCCTACCTCAACGATATCCAATCCCTTCTTAATCATCGCATCAGCTTCTTTAGCCTTAATCCCCGCAACGGTTGCACCATCAGCTAATGCCAGTTGAATTCGAATCTTATCTTTAACCTCAGAGAACACAGGTATCGCAGCTTCCTGTTTTTCTTTCAATTGAACCACGAGAAGGTCTTTATTCAACTTAACCGGTCCACCGATAGCATTAAGTGCCAAATTCTCAACAGTCTTAAAGAATTCAGGGTTCGCACCCAACCCATCTTTTTCCATACCGGTTATAAATCCGGAATCAGATATCGTAACAGCATATTTTTTAGCCAAGTCCGCTAAATTCGGATTCTGAATACTATCTCGCAAAATATCTTCTGCTACTTGCTGCGCCTTATTTTCAGCATTCATTTCAGTAATTTTTTTGATGATAGCAGATTTTACTTCTGCCATAGGTTGAAGTCGCGCTTCTCGTTTCGCTTCAACCTTCAGAATATGAAACCCGAATTGGGTTTGAAAAATATTCGATACTTTACCAATCGGAATCGAAAACGCTACCTTCTCGAAATTCTGATCCATATCTCCATGCCCGAAAAATCCTAGATCGCCGCCTTTCTCTTTTGTACCATCTTCCGAAACTTCCCGTGCGACTTTAGCGAAATCTTCTCCCGCTTGAATTCTGGATAAAGCTTTACTGATTTTTTCTTGAGCGGCTTGTACCTGTTCGGGAGTAGGATTATCCGGTAGCCGAGTGATTATATGTCGCGCTCGAACCTGCTCAGGAGTATAAAACTCGCTTTGATTGGTTTCATAATATTGCTGAATTTCCGCATCGGTAATCTTAACCGAATTCGCTAATTCTGCTGGAGAGATGGTAAGATAGGTCGCTCGATATTGCGGTGGGGTGGTATATTCTACTTTATGCTGATCGTAGTATTTTTGCATTTCCGAGTCAGTAATCTTAGCCGATACCATAAAATCTTGCGGAGTGAAACTAAGATAAGCAATTTTAATCCCTTCATACTGCTTACAATATGCATCGCGGACATCAGATTCAGAAACTTTAACAAAATCCTCGATCAGGAATTGGAGTTTCCGCTGCATGATATCTTGCCGTAGCTGCTTTTCAAATTGGGCCGCACTTTTCCCTTGATTATTTAACCAGTCCTGATACAATTTCAGATCGAACCGTCCACCAGGAGCAAATGCTTTATTGTTGATAATCACCATTTGTAATTCAGTATCATCAACAGTGATACCAAGTCGATTTGCCTCTAGGTTTATCAAATAATCGCCGATCATCTGGTCCAGTACCTTATCCGGCAATTGCATTCGTTTAATTACATCTTCAGTAATATCTTGTTTATAAGTATTCCGCAATTCAACCAAAGTATCGTTATATCGTTGTTGAAACTCCTCCAAGGATATCTCATACCGGTTGATTTTCGCTGCATATGGCATAGCGACTTCTTTTTTCCCGGTCAAAGAACTCCATCCATAAAATACAACAAACGCCGGAATGATCAAAATTAATGTTGCCCACATAATCCGTTTATAATTTTCTTTTTTTCGTAGTGTTTTTAACATAATAAAAATAAATCTCCTTTTTTCAATATATTAAGCTTTTTTATAGTACAATATTGTCATTCAAGTACCAGAGTTGCAATCCGACTCAACTGGTAGGAAAGTTTAATTTACCCAGAAAGAACATCGATACCACTCAAGCAGAATACGCGGTAATTCAAGGGTTTAGCACTATAATTTAGTAAACTGATCCCTAAAAAAACGCAATATGGTACAAAGATTGCGGTTCTTTCCGATGCAATAAAATGAACAATATCAGTAAAAAGTTTAGTCT
>JBHGBB010000052.1:0-19094 GCA_041946755.1 bacterium
GAAACATTTGGGATATGAAGTAGATTTACGGGTTGCATATCAATATACCGAGAATGTGGCGGCAGAAGTTATCGGGGCCTGGTTTAATCCGACTAAAGATTATAATAACAACGAACAGGTGTATTCGGCAAAAGGAGCGATTAAAGTCAGCTTTTAAAAATTTCGGATTTCGGCTTGGGGATTGCGGAATCGGTTTTGGTTCCGAAATCAACAATCTGCAATCCGCAATTAGTTTAGTCACACGATCCAGCTAAGAAAGGGGGTGCACAAGTTCCTACAGGCGGCGTGTGAAATTGCAGAAAACAGGTAATCGATAGAGTGGTAAATGCGATACGTTTGTTTGCTGCAATAATGAAGTACAAAATTACAAGGGGGAACTTAACTATATGAAGAAACTATTCACTCTCGTAGTGATAGCATTATGCGCAACCTCAATTGGTTTAGCGCAAAGTTTTTGGGGAAGTGAAACGAAAGACGTTTCGCTTCGTTTAGAAGGTATGAGCCCGGATTTTGCCGGGTTAGTTGATGATGAATATACCGATTTCTGGATTAACCCAGCGGATATTCTAAATGTTAAAGGTGGCAGACTCTATACCAACCTCAGCAACTATATCAATGGTGCAGAGACCCAATTTGGTGGTGCATCAGCGAATGAATATCTCATCGGTGGTGTTTATTCTTGGGAAAACATCGGAACCTTTGGTGCTTTCTTCCGGAATAGTTATGCCGAACAAGAAGTTGGCGGCGTAACGGTTAGTGAAGATAAATACTGGGCGATTCCGCTATTCTATGGCCGTCAAATCAATGACGCGTTAGCGTTTGGTTTGAAACTGAGCTATCAGACCGCGGAAACAGTCGGTGCCGATGAAGATCTGATTTGGGTTGTTCCAGCAGTAAAATATGCAATTAATCCAGAATTAACCGTTGGTGCAATTGCAAAAGTAGGATTCTATAGTGCAGATTTTGGTGCAACCGATGTTGATGGCACTCCTTGGGGTTTAGCAGTTCAGGGTGCATATCAGTTGAATGATGCAACCAAACTACGGGGATTCATTTCATATGAAAACCTGAACATTGAAGATGTTGATGGTGATGCTTGGGGCATCGGTGTAGGTAGCGCAACGAAGTTAAATGATAAGTTGTTATTAGCGCTTGGTATCAAATACGGTAATGAAAGTATTGATGAAGAGCCGGTTCTTGATGAAAAAGACGGCGTTTTAAGTTTACCGGTTGGTCTAGAATATACGATGACTGATTGGCTAACCTTCCGTATTGGTGCCACCCATAGAATCGCTACTGTAGAAGATGAAATTGCAGATACAAAAGATACCAATAGTGAAACCACCTACTACTATGGTGCTGGATTGAATATTACCGAAAATCTAACCGTAGACGTACTTGGTTGGAAGAATTTAACCGAATTAGATAACTGGAGACTTTCAGCAACCGTTAAATTCTAAGTTCGAATCTGCTGATCTCCCTGCCTATACTATATAGGCAGGGAGATTTTTTCGGCCTTGTGGCTCAAAAGGAGTCCGTAATCTTAAGCCCTGAAAACAATAAGTTTAGGATTTAAGTTTTCGGACTAAATTTATAACCAGAAGGGAGGAAATTTAATTGAAACGATTAGTTTTGATATTAACCATAGTTGCAATTTCAGCATTATTTATCAGTGGAACAGCACTCGCTGGTTTTGAGCGATCGCTCCATAATAATTTGGATATCGAAACCCCGACACTCCATAACCTGGAATTAGGGTTTATCGGTGATTTCGCTTCCGGGCAGGAATATGGATTGGATAACAATATTGATGTTAGCATCATTGATCTCTATGCAAAATACGGATTTACTGATGACTTGGAATTCGGTATCGATGTGCCCTATAAAGAATGGAATACCGATAAGAATATTTCTTTCCCGGATCTGACTTCAAGTGATGGAGAAGATGGAATCTCGGATATGAATATCTGGGCCAAATATCGGTTTGTTAAGGAAGCGGATAAAAAATTCGGTGCGGCGGCGGGAGTAAATATTAAATTAAAAAATGGGGATGAAAATAAAGGGTTAGGTACTGGCAAATATGATGTTATGCCGTTTGTCATTGCCACTTATAAATTTCAGGAACCATTACTGTTCGGTGCGCGCATTGGATATAATATTGTTGGCGAACCGGATGATGTGAAATGGGATAATGAACTGTATTATAGTTTTTGGACTCGATATACCTTCAGTGACCAATTAGGTATCGTAGGTGAAGTTAATGGAAATAGCATGCGGGCTGGTAATCTAACCGGTAATCGCTCTGATGCGGTTGAAGTCGACGGTGGTGTTACCTATGGAGTTACTCCGAATGTCGGGCTGGTTGCCGGCGCTGGTATAGGATTAACCGATAATGCACCTGATTGGCGGTTTTTTGTTTCGCTTAAAACCGAATTTGTGGCTCAATAAATTTTTAATCTACCAGGTATAAAATCGATAACCTACCTGGTACATGGTACCTTAAACGAAAGGGGGGACATCAATTGAAACGATTATTAGTAGCTATTTCGATTCTATTATTAGTTAGTAGTTTCGCATTTGCAGGATTTGAAAGAACACTGCATTATAAGTTTGATGTTAATAGCCCGGCAGCGATGAACCTTGAAGGAGGAATCGCCTTCGATTACATCAATTACAACAGTGATGTTGATGGTTGGGTATTAGATGGTTATGCGAAATACGGAATTACGGATAAATGGGAATTAGGACTCGACCTGCCATACATAAGCATTTCACCGGATGTTGGTGAGGATGTAGATGGTATCGGCGATTTGAATGTCTGGACCAAATATCGGTTCCTCGATGAAAGTAAAACCTGTATGGGACTCGCTGCAGGCGTTAATGTGAAGCTTAATACCGGTGATGAAGATGTGGTTGGTACAAACGACGATACTGACTGGACACCATTTATTATGGCATCGTTCAAACCGGCAGAGCAATTTGCTCTTGGTGCGAAACTAGGTTATACCTTTATGGGAGAAGATAATACCGACGATGAATTCCTATATGGCGTTTGGGGCGGATATTATGTGAAACCAAACTTCGGTATCGTAGCCGAATTATATGGGAATACCCAGGAAGGTGACGATCCGTTAATGTTGGATGCTGGCGTTACCTATGGTGTTTCAGAAAATGTCGGGGTGACCTTTGGCGGTGGCGCAGGTTTAAATGACGCTGCAGCTGATTGGCACATCTTCGCCGCTATTAAAGGAGCGATAGCACTCGGCAAATAGGTTTCAAAATCTAAGTTTGATTTTAATTAAAACCTTACTTTTTAGATAACTAAAAAGTAAGGTTTTTTTTATTGGATAGATTTTTAGCCAAACTGATTTTATTTTAAATTATATATGCAAGACCTACTTTACATATGCTAGAATTGGATAAGAGAGACAGATAACTATTAGGAGGTAATATCTATGAATGAAAGAAAAGGATTGATTACTTTTAAAGGAGCGCCATTAACCTTATTAGGTAATGAAGTTAAGGTCGGGGATCCCGCACCAGCATTCACCGTGGTAGCGAACGATTTAGCGGAAGTAACTTTATCAACGTTTGCTGGAAAAACAAAATTAATTAGTGTTGTCCCTTCGCTAGATACTGCAGTTTGCGAATTACAGACCAAACGATTTAATGAAGAAGCAACGAAACTATCTTCAGATATCGTGGTTTTAACCATCAGTATGGATTTACCATTTGCCCAACGGCGATTCTGCGATAGTTATAAAATCGACCGGGTGCAAGTATTATCAGACCATCGGGATGCCTCGTTTGGATTAGCGTATGGAGTGCTAATCAAAGAGCTGCGGTTGCTTGCGCGGTCGATTTTTATTCTGGATAACCGGGATACGATTCGATATTTTGAACTGATTAAAGAGGTTACTACCCACCCGGATTATGATCAAGCGCTGGCTGCGTTAAAACAGATTTAATTCGTTTTAGCTTGGGAGGAGGAGTGGAACTGAAAATTTCAGTTCCACTCCTCCTCCCAAATGCAGTGAAAGGAAAAAAAGAGCAGAAACTCTTGACATTATTGGTATTAACTCTATTTAGGCACCAAGAAATAGGTTGCAGCGGTAAAAAAATCAATAGCGATACTTATTCAAAGTAATAAAAAAACGCGGGTTGAACGAGAAAGTTCACCCGCGTTTTGCTTTTTCTGTTAAAACAACCAAACTTATTTGTTTCGTTTGGTTGTTTTACTCTTTTTAGATTTAGCGGCTTGTTGTTTCTGGAGTTGCTGGTTCAGTTTAGTTCTCCGTACCAAACAATGCTGCCGCGCCAGGGTTTTGTTCCGTAATTTAAACCAAGGGTCGCGCTTAACATCGGTATTATCCGGATGGCGCCGGTAGTAATAGCAAACATCATATACTTTCCCGATATCATATTTTTCCGAGATTTTCAGGTTCATATCATAATCTTCACCGAAATGGCCGAACTCGGTTTCATCGAATCCACCGAATTCATCTAAGATTACCGCGCGATGATAAACCCGTAACGCACCGGCTCCGTCTACTCGGAGAATATTATTCCGGTCATATTCCAGATGCTTGATAATTCCGAGCTCTTTAATCGGCTGGCTATTTTCATCAATCAATTCATAATAGGAAATGGTTTCGGCTGCGGTAGGATGGGTTTCAAGATAATCAACCATTTTTTCCAAACAGATAGGCGCATATTCGTCATCGGAATCGAGCTGCGCATAATATTTCCCTTTTGCCGCACGCAATCCTTTATTGAGCGAAACCGCGATAACGTTAACCTTATTCTTGATTAAGGTGATTCGTTTATCTTTTTTCATTAATTCTTCTACTACTTTAATGCTGTTATCGGTAGACCCGTTATCAACTACAATGATTTCGAAATCCTGGAAGGTTTGCCGGAAAACGCTCTGAATTGCTTTTCCAACAAACGCGCCCCGGTTATAGCAGGGAATGATGACGCTGACCAATACCGGCCATTTTTTCCCTTTCGGATACTGGACTACTTGCGGTTCGTGATATAAATATGCTCCCCGACGGCGTAACATATTTTCAAACGCCTTTTCGATTTCAACTTCTTTATCTTTATCCAAAAACATATAGGAGAACACCCCGAATTTACCTTCTTCGGTAGTATGGAGCTTCGAAACAATGGCCGCCCGTTTTGGAGTATCATCAGCTACTTTATAAATATAACTCGGTTGCGCGATTCTCGCGAAAGTATAATTATCATCCAATTTCAAGCGCAGATCATATTCTGCCATAAAATTAAACTGTTCATCACAGCCGCCGACTTCGAATACCGCTTTCAATCGAAACATCCGTACGTGACCGAAATTAGCGCGCTCGGTAATATCGCCGATATATTCAAACATTGGTTTCTCTTCTTTTTTGCCATCGGCATTGATTTGGGTATAATCGCCATAAACCATGGCTAGTTTCGGGTCGGCAATCAGTTTGTTTCGGAATAACTCAACAGTATTAGGCAGATATTCAATGTTTTTCGGCAGGGTAATCAGATAACTCGATTTCGCTAAAGAGAAGGCGTAATTATAGAGTGCAGCGTCGTTTTTAAACGTTTTCGCTACATAAACGATTCGCGGGTTGCTGGAGAAAATGGCGATATCGTCCCGTTCTGCTTCCGGTCGTTGGTCGAGCACCAGTATTTCGATATCATCAATAGTCTGGTTTATGGCACCGGTAACCACTTTTTCGTTTACCCTCATTCCCGGATACAACGGCATTAAAATACTCGCTTTTTGCATAATAACCTCAATCCTTTCTGATATAAAAATCGGGACGAAAACCGCGGGCCCCGGAGCTATATGCTCTTAAAAATTATAACCAAAATTGCGGGTGCGGTCAAATATCGCAAAGAATAATTCTGATAAAAAAAGCGACCTTATTCCATCAGGAAAAAGGTCGCTTAAAAAGATCCAAGAGTTGAACTAGAAGTTAAATTTGGTAGCGTATTTACCGAGTACCGGCATTTCCCAATATTTGCCATTAAGGCTCTGGACGATGCCGATAATCGATAGCGCAAGAAAACCAAGCATACATAACATCCAGAGTAACCAAACCAGAATCGATAATATGCCGGCGATGAAACCAATTGCCATACCGAGAATTCCGACAATTACAAAGACGATCATAATCACAATAAACGCTGCAATTTCGGTAATAAACAATACCAAACCTTGTTTAGCATGAAATATCGCGAATTGATTATCTTTTTTCGCGAGCAACGGTACTAAACAGAGAATACCTAAATACGCTAACAACGCAAATATTTTACCATCTTCAATCATCTGCTGTTCAGATTGTGGTGCTGGAGCTTGCGGTGCACCTGGTTGTTCGGACATAAATCCTCCTTTTATTAAAAGATACTTTAAAACTAAAGAACGTAGGAACGTAACAGCATTGGGATAACATGAAGGTTAGATTCTACCGTTTTTTAGTTTTTCAGTTATATTTTAATGATATTATACAATTGCAATACCGATAAAAGCAAGCGATAAATCAGGGTTTTATCCGGATATATCCATAAAACATTTTGACTATAATGCAAAATGAGCTTACAATTACCAGCAATCCATAATACAATATACCATAGATATTACTAATAAAATGGGAATAAAAAAATATCATTTATGCGGGTTGGTATCATTTTAGTAATCTTAATCACCATTTCTTTTACCGCACTGATTTTCGTTTTCCCGACGGAGTCACCGGAAGCGTGGTATCCGGCGATTCTATTGTTTATTTCGAATACTATCATCTGGATTACCATCGCGGCCGCGTTTTATGAGCATTATAAGAAAGCGAAAGAAGCGCAAAATCAGGCGTTAGCGGTAACACTTATCGTTCTAATCTTAGCGACCGGCGGGATAGCCTTTGATAGTATCTATTCGGCAATCTTATCTCTTTCTGCGAAAGGGATCGTGGTTCCCTACCTCTGGTATACCAAATTCTTTAACCACCCATTACCCTGGGCATTTACCGCGATTATCTATAATCTGGTAGCGGTAGTAATGCTGTTTCTGTTTCAGAAACGAGTTTTCGATAAAGTGCTGGCAGAACAGGAACAGCGGAAACAATTAGAAGAAGTTAAAAAGCGGTTGGAAGAAAAGAACCGGATTCTAGCGACCATGGAATCCATTTCCCGGGCGTTAAACCAATCCTTGGACCTGCGGACGATTATCGAGGAATTAACTCATCAAGTGGTACGCCAGTTTAAAATCGATATGTGTACTGTCCGGTTGATTAATCCGCAGAAAGAGTTGGTAGTTGAAGGGGCATATGGTGAGAATGCGAATCTCTTGCTGCATACTAGCCAGAATACTGAAACAGGGATCGCCGGCTGGGTGTTTTTACAACAGCGCATTGCTCAAATCAATGATGTATTCAACGACCATCGGATAGCAGGAGACGATGCGTTACGGAAAATGAAGGTATATTCGTATCTCGGGTTACCGTTAACCTTACCATTGCGCGGGACGCTCGGGTGCCTGGAAATATATTCATACATCTCCCGGGAGTTTACCGCGGATGAAGTTGAAGCATTTACTCTGATTGCCAATCAGGCGGCAATCGCGATTCAGAACGCCCGGAACTTCGAAGAGGCGGAACGGCATCGGAAAGAGCTTGAATCCTTAAATGTATTCTCCGGTCATATCGATGCGAGTATCGAAGAATCGGAAATATACCGGCTATTCTTAAACGAGATTAATAAACGGTTTGAAGTAGCGCAAGCAATAGTTATGCAGAAGAGTCCGGAAGATGAATTCTTAGAAGTCGCTACTTCATTACATCCGTTAACCAAGAAACAGGCACAGATGCCGGTGTTGGAAGACCCGCATCAATGCCGGGCGATTCGAACTGGGAAAGAGGTTATTGTTGCTAACACCCAAACAGAGTTAGCCTGTACTTGCGATTTATTAGCCGCTAAACAAGGGAGCTATTTATGCCATCCATTATTTATTGGCGGGAAAATACTTGGTTTGGTCCATTTATCATCGACCAAAACCGATTATTGGGATGCGGATAAACAGCGGATTGTTTCCGCATTAACCGCGACCATCGCTCCGGCGATTGCCAACCTCCGGTTGATGGCACAAGAGAAAACGAGAGCGATTACCGACCAGTTAACCCAAGTCCATAACCGAAGGTTTTTAGATGAATATTTCGCCCGGCAGCTGCATATCTTGAAACGGCAGCAAGCGCAGCAGCGAACCCCCCTATCAATCTTAATGCTAGATTTAGACCATTTCAAAACGTTTAATGACGATTATGGCCATGAAATTGGAGATCAAGTATTACAAACATTCGGCAACACGCTGGTTGCAACGGTACGTGCCAGTGATTTAGTTGCCCGGTATGGGGGAGAAGAATTCTGTGTTATCTTATCAAATACCGATTTGGATGGAGCGAAAGAGACTGCTGAAAAAATCAGAGTTGCTACTGAACGGATTGATGTGGAACCGTTAGGAATTAAGAAGACCAAAAAGATTACCGTTAGTATCGGGATTTCGGTATATCCGGACCATGGAGTTACCCCCCAGGATTTATTAAAACGAGCTGACCAAGCATTATATGCGGCGAAATCCGGGGGTAGGAATCGGGTATGTATCGCCGAACCGAATAATCATAAAGAACCGATACCAGAACCAAAGAAGAAACCTGATAAATCGGACGATACTACCGAAAAGCTGTTTTAAAGCAACGCTACTATCATCCCCGCTATTTTTCTACGGGGCTTTAGCCCAAGGTTTATGAATTTCAGTTCATCCGACTTTGGTTGATAAACATAATCCCGATAAATTAGGGAAAACCCTCAACTAAAGTTGGGTAGAAAGCAGTTTGAAATTACACCCTCGACTTAAGCAAACGCACACGGTGTGAGCTTGCTTAAGTCGTATAGAATCAAGGAGAAATCAGTTCAAAGGCGCGAGGTGCGACTTTAGGTTTTTTTCTTCAGTTTTTCCTAGATACCACCTACTTTCTACTATCTACCGGGTTCTCTTTTTTTACCGGCGTTTCTTCCCATAATTTATCGATCGGGATTATGATTTCTTTCCTATTTTCGTTATACTTATACCACTTCAATCTTGGATCATTGAAATTGACTTCTTCTATTTTGGTCCAAGGTGTCGGTGCTAATTCATGTTTATATGTTGTATCCCAACTATCAGGACCAAAACAAATAAAGTTTATCATCCCATATTTTATAGTAGAACCACCCGACCAAAGTAGATTAATTTGCCCATATTTTATATATGGATTACCAAATTGAAACGATGCTCTGCCGAATCCTCTAGGTACTTTAAGGCTAACCGTTTTATGTGCATATGTCGCATGGTTGAAAGTACTTGCGAAAGTACCAAATTGACTATATATGTCGTATTCAGAATATTCATCGCGTGCATCTTTTCCAGCCATTAATTTTAGATACCAGCCAACTTCTTTTATCCATGTTTTGGTGAATTTAATTGCGGCATACTGATTATCGGAGCGATATAAGATAAATCTGCCCAATGGAATATCGATAGCATTATTTTCTATTAACACTACATTGGTTAAATCTTTATTAGTGCCACAAAATGCATTTACAATAAATAAGAAACAGATTATAAAACAACTTATTGTTGTTTTCATATTTTTTCCGTTACTCATTTAATTTGCTAGTGCCAGATAGTAAAGCGCCCCATTGTTTACTACTAGTAGGTATGGTATCAGCAAAAATATGTTTTATTGTATACGGAATACTTGTCCAACCCTTCCATTGTTGATAATCATGGACATAAGAATCTATTGTTGCGTGATCGGCAATCGGATCTAAAAAAGAACTGCAAGCTACAAGATTTTTGGTACCATTTTTAGCTTCAGATGGAGTCTCATACTTTGGCGGATTGCTTCCTGGTATCTGACCACCCATGGCATGCATATGAGTAGAAGTTGGGTCCATACTTGACGAACCTGGTAAGAAATCGACTAACATTTCCTCAGCACCTAGTCCAAGAGCAGTATAAATCGATAATCCATTCCGAAGCCCCATGATTGTTCCATGGACAACATGCCATGGGGGTATCCATAATCCATTTATATCGGCATTGTTTATTGGGTCGTTAAAGCAATAGTGATATAGATTTAATCCATCGGCCCCGGTCGGTTCTTCAGTAATCCATCGACCCATAACCGGGTCATACCAGCGACAAACGAAATAATACAATCCCGTCACAGGATCTTGCTCCTTAGTTGTCAGGTGCCAGTTTTCAGTTGTCAGACTACCGACAACTGCTAAGACATTACCGAATCCTTCTTGGACATAATCAACGATTTTGTTCCTACTGGTATCGGCGATGAATATTACATTACCGATATCGTCATAATGATAGAAATTAATAGACTGCATTTAAAAGGATGAAATTAACAATATAGATATCTATTTTTGAATACGGTGACACATAGAATGACTTTAGATTATACCACTTTTTCTATATCATAGACAAATTAAACCGCAAAACATTGATTTTATTATGATTAAATGATGCGGTAAAGCAGATTCTCTACTAGATAATTTGCTTTCAGCAAAGGTGGCTAGCCGGTATGTTAGAAAACCGGTTTATGGTAAAATATCTGATTTTAATTTAGTTATTCCTTTTATGGCAGAATCTAATCTTCAATCCAACCCTGGTTTTAATCCAGCGCCAGACCCGAAACTCGAATGGGCATTGAACCGGTCGATTATGGAAGGTTCGTCCTTTTCAGTTATGGACTATCTCATCGGGGGAATTTTTATCCAGGCATTCGTAATCGAATTATTGGGTGACAATCAATATACTAATTTATATATTGGCTTACTTGCCGGGATTCCACCGTTTATCAGTCTTCTGCAGCTGTTCACCCCACCGTTGCTGCGTCAATTTGGTGGGAAACGAAAAGAATTAACCCTGACCTGCTACAGTAGCGCAAGAATATTATGGATCATCCCGATTCTTATCCCGTTTATTCCCTTTCTTATTGCGCATCAGATATTTACGATGTGGATACTCATCATTATGATGTGTCTATTTACCGGATTGAATGCTATCGGCGGGATTAGCTGGTCATCCTGGATAAGCGATTTAGTCCCGCGGGAACGGTACGGCCGCTATTTCGCTAAACGGAGTACGATTATTAAGGTTGTGGGCACTATCGCGGCATTAGCCGGTTCCATGCTCTATGATTCATGGAAGCATAAATATGCTGATAAACCGCCGTTAGATGGTTTTTCCCTTATCTTTTTTATCGGGCTGATATTTGGATTGATTTCGCTCTATTTGTTAAAAGGGATTCAGGAACCGCAATGGCAGACTTCCCGTCCGCAAGATACCCCGTGGAAAAAAATGCTTGTTCCGCTGAAAGATAAGAACTTTCGCCGGTTCGCTCTCATTCAGATGTTCTGGATTTTTGCGCTCATGTTCTCATCACCATATTTTAGTGCCTACATGCGGAAGAACTTAAAATTAGATTTAACCGTAATCAGCATTATCACTTTTGTTGGAACCGGCGTGGTATTAGTTTGTTCCCCACTTTGGGGCAAATTCTGTGACCAGTTCGGGAATCGGCCGATTTTGATGGCCAGTTATGTTGTTAAAGGGTTCTATTGTTTCGCCTGGCTATTTGTCACTTCTGATAATTACTGGATTACCTTGATGATTACGCGAGTATTTTTCTGTTTCGATTTAGCCATGAGCTTCAGTGCTGCCAATATCCTTTATAAAATCTCACCCAAAGGGGATAACACCGGCCATTTGGCGGTTAATGGAGTCTTGGTAACGATAAGTTCGATGCTGGCGCCAATTATCGCTGGATGGTTGACCGTCTTTGCGAAAGCAGATATGTTTACGGTGGGTTCTTTTCAAATCGAGTCGTTGAAATTGATCTTTTTAATCGGCGGGATACTCCGGGTTATGGCGATGCCGATGTTGTTCCTGGTGCATGAACCGAAAACCGAAAAACTATTCAATGCAAGATGAGCAATTAGCAATTTTCAATTCAAAATGAATATTGAAAATTGAATATTGAATATTTTAAAATACTGTTTCTATGCTATTATTTAATATATATGGCTGAAGTTCAATCAGTTTCTCCTCAACCACCCAGAAAAACTTGGTTCGGATTAAGTAAAAACGTTGTCGCGTTAGGGTTCGTCAGTTTTCTCACCGATGTTAGCAGCGAAATGATCTATCCGCTGCTGCCGGTATTTCTCACCTCAATTCTCGGGGTCAGCTATACTTTTGTCGGGTTGATTGAAGGGGTAGCGGAAAGTACTGCTAGTGTTTTCAAATTCTTTTCCGGCTGGGTCTCTGATTGGATTAAAAAACGGAAAGCGTTGGTATTTATCGGGTATGGATTATCGTCATTCACCCGGCCGTTGGTCGCGATTGCTACTGCCGGCTGGCATGTTCTCGGAGTACGTTTTTCCGACCGGATTGGGAAAGGGATAAGAACTTCACCGCGGGATGCGCTGGTTGCCAGTTCTACTCCTGAGTCCGACCGGGGCAAAGCGTTCGGATTCCATCGGGCGATGGATAACGCCGGGGCAGTGCTCGGTCCCTTGCTGGCGTTCTGGTTATTAACCATTGAACCGGAACATTATCGAACGGTATTCTGGCTGGCGTCAATCCCCGGATTAATCTCGCTAATAGTCATCGCATTATTTGTTACCGAAACCGGATTTGAACAAATTGCTAATAAAGCGAAACGAATTTCGTTATCGCTAAAGCCATTTGATACCCGATTCAAAATATATCTGATAATCGTTATCTTATTTACTTTAGGAAACTCCAGCGATGCGTTCTTATTACTCCGGGCAAAAAGCTTGAATGTTCCGGTGACTCTGCTGCCGATACTCTGGGTGGTATTAAGTGCGGTGAAAATGGTTAGTTCCATGCCGGGCGGCATGCTTTCGGATAAAATCGGCCGGAAAAAAGTTATTATCGCTGGATGGTTGATTTATGCTTTGGTATATTTCGGGTTCGCGTTTGCCAATACCGCATGGCATATCTGGGGATTGTTCATCGTTTATGGTTTATTTTATGGATTGACTGAAGGAACCGAAAAAGCGTTAGTTGCGGATATGGTACCGAACGAACTCCGGGGAACCGCATATGGTTTATTCAATTTCGCGATTGGGATTGCGGCATTTCCTGCAAGTCTATTAATGGGGATAATTTGGCAAGCATATGGGGTAATTCCAGCATTTCTATTCGGAGCAAGCTTAGCGTTTATTGCCGCGATTTTGTTTATACTTACCGTTCCGATAGCGAAAAAGTCAGATTGATATTTTCGGATAGAAGTTCTTCTACCCCTGTCCAACAGCGGAGAAAAGATGAACGAGATATTATCTCGTTCATCCCAATTCCAGTATAGTTCCGGTTTTGTAACCGGATAAAATCATGGCGTACCAACCGCAATATGTGTCTTTATCTCATTCGGGAAAATTAGCAGCCCGGGCAAATCAACTTGTTGACCGATTAAAAAGCTGTGATATCTGCCCGCAGAATTGCCGGGTCAATCGGTTAAAAAACGAATTGGGTTTCTGTAAAACCGACCGGCAGCCCATCGTTTCGAGTTATAATCTCCATTTCGGGGAAGAGCCCCCGATTTCCGGGTATCGCGGTAGCGGTACCATCTTCTTTTCCAACTGCAATTTAGCTTGTGTCTTCTGCCAAAATAGCGCCATTAGTCAAAATGGTGAAGGTACCGAAGTTACTATCGAGCAGATAGCAGAAATGATGCTTTCGTTACAGGAATCCGGTGCCCATAATATTAATTTCGTTAGCCCGACTCATGTCATTACCCAGATTGTTGAAGCGTTGGTAATCGCTGCCGAACAAGGATTAAATATCCCACTGGTATATAATTCCGGAGGATATGATTCGACATCAACCTTGCAGATACTGGATGGCATTATCGATATCTATATGCCGGATGCCAAATATGGCAACGATGAAACAGCCTTGAAATATTCCAGTGCCAAGAATTATGTTGCGGTAAATCAAACTGCGTTACTTGAAATGCATCGGCAGGTAGGAGTATTGAAACTAAACAAAGAGAAAGTTGCGGAACAGGGACTGCTGGTTCGGCATCTAGTGCTGCCGAATGGAGTAGCGGATAGCGAAACAGTATTTCAGTTTATTGCCGAAAAAGTTTCAAAAGAAACCTATGTCAGTCTCATGAGCCAATATTTCCCGGCAAACCAATCGCATCGGTATCAAGAATTATCCCGCCGGATTTCTCTGGAAGAATATGATGCTGCGGTATCGGCAATGATAAACGCCGGATTAGAAAATGGTTGGAGACAAGGATGAGTCGAAGGCGAGTCCTTAGCCACTGAGCCGCAGAGGCACTGAGAAAAAATAGCAATATTCTATATTTCCGCCTTATGCGGATTCAAATATTCATTTTAAATTGAATATTGCTAATTGAATATTATGCCTTGCGTTTTTAATCTCTCTGTGTCTCGGTGTCTCTGTGGCAAGAACTCTAGATTAAACGGGTAACCGGACGATGAAGGTACTGCTTTTTCCAAATTCACTTTCCGCCCAGATGCGGCCATGATGCGATTCGATAATCAGCCGGCTGATTGCCAATCCTAATCCGGTTCCGTCCGGTTTATGTTCTTGCGGCAGATTTACCGAATGGAATTTATCGAAAATCAATTCCAGCTGATCTTTCGGTATCCCGGTACCGCTATCGCGTACCCGGATTTCAGCGTACGTTAACGGAATCCCGAATTCGATAACATTCTGAATCGATTCGGTAATCGTAATCAATCCATCTTTCCCGGTATGTTTAATGGCATTACTCAACAAGTTCGCTAACACCTGGGTAATCCGGTCCGGGTCGGCGTGGATTTTCGGCGGATTTGGAAATGGAGTAAACTGGATTTTAATCTGTTTCTCTTTCGCTAACGGAGTAAAGGTTAAAATCGCATCGCTGATTAACTGGTTGATATCAATCGCCTGATAATTAAACGACATTCTGCCCGCTTCCATTTTTGCGATATCGAGCCAATCATTAATCAGCCGGGTTAACCGTTCAGTATTTTTAACAATAATCCGAAGCGATTTCGATTGCGCTTCGTTTACTTTCCCCAGGGTTTCATCCTGCAGAATATTCGCCGCACCCAAGATTGCGGTTAATGGAGTCCGCAGTTCATGACTCATAAAACTAAAGAAATCGGATTTAATCTGATCGATTTCTTTCAGTTTAGCAATCATGTCATTGAATACTGTTGCCAAGTCCGCAAGCTCATCACCGCCACTAACCGGCAGTTTGATGTTTAGATTACCATGCATAACCTCCCAGGCGCCGGCACTCAACAATTCGAGATCGGTGGTTATCCCGCGTGCCAGATACCAGGCGATAAAATGGGCTAATAACACTACTAACACCGCAATCACCGCAATAACAATCAATAAACTATCCCGCTGGATTTCGATTTCATGGCCGGGAATACCGGTGAACACCATCCCAATCGGTTGCAATTGATATCCTAATAAGGGAGCGAAACTCGCATAAAACGACCCGGTATCCTGCCCGATTTTCCCATGATAAATATTCCGATGCAGATATACGGTATTAAATATCTCCGGCATCTCTTCCGACCAGCGATGTTTATCGACTCCGATAGTGCTGGCAACTACCCGGGTGCCAATATAAAACGAAGCTGCAATTTGGGTCTTTTTACTGATTCGATCCAGATATTTATCATCGAGAAAATAGCCGACTATCGAAATCCCGATAATCTCGTCGGCGTTTCTAATCGGTGCGGTAGCGGCGATAAGTATCTGTTTATTTTGCCCCTCTACCAGAGCACCAACATGCTGGCCATCACTTGCTTTCCGAATCAACCACCAAGTATCCGGATTGTTTTGAATAATCCGATTCGTTGTAATTTGCGTAATCAGCGGCTGCCGAATATTAAAAATAATAATAAATCCGACATTTGTTTCTTGTTGAACCTTCTGGCATTCAAGCAATAATTCTTTATCCCGATTTTTCGATAGCGATTGGATAATCGCCTGGTTCATAGAAATAATTTTCGCATTGGTAATTGCCGCCTGTTTATCCTGTTCAACCGAATCCTGTACCCGTTGCAATTGCGTTTCGGTTCTCTGCAACACCTCGTTTTCTACATTCCGAACGAGCATCGTGGTTAGTGGTACCGCCGCAAAAACAATGGTCACGAGAACGAGATTGCGCAACACCGTATATAACTTATCCTGGATTTTTAATCGCGGGAGTTTAACGAAACAATATCCCAGAATACTAAATCCGATGATTTTAAATATATGAGCGGTAATCCAATTGAAATCATATAATTGGCTGAAGGCAAACTGGATTTCGCTTACCGCAAGTGCTAAAAAAGAAAGACTGAATAACGATTCGAATTTATGTTTATTGGTTTTGTATTCTTGATACGAGCGATATGCGATAAATAAACAGATGAAGCCGCAAATCGCATAGAGCGGATTGCGCAATGCGGTTATCGACGGGATAAATGACCGATATTGGATACTTTTTCGGTCGCGATGATAAATCGCTGCTAAAATGGAAAGATACCCGAGTATCCTGCCGGCAAACATTAAACCGAGATAGGCATCTCCCTGCAGGTTCGCCGAATGAATCAAACCACTTAACCCAATCCCGGTGAAGCCTAACGAATATAACAGCATCGAGATGTTTTTCTGCCGGGTATATAACTGCCAACTGATGAAGGTTATGGAAAAGCAAATTAAAAATACAAAAAATTCTATACCAAAATGAAGTATACCCAAATAAGTAAACATAACTATCTATCGATGATATAACAATAATGTCCTGATATCGGAAATCGAGCTACAAGTTCTTATTATAGGTTAGCACAGAGTCAAGTAAGTAGCTAGTTTTTATTTAAGTTGCCGCAATAGTAAAATCCAAAATAAAAAATGCCGGTATAGATATCAAGAAAATACAGGTATACTTTCCTTGTTCTATCCGGCATTATATAATCGACATCGTTTATTTGGCAAACGCCGCTGCTAGTTTCACTACATCAATTTTTATTCCCGGTCCCATTGAGGTGCTAATCGTAGCGCTTTTCAGGTATTGCCCTTTAGCCGCTGAGGGTTTCGCGCGAATAATCGCTTCAAATACCACCCGCAGATTCTCGAGAATTCCCGATTCCGGAAATGCAGTCTTACCGATTGGGACGGTAATCATTCCGGCTTTATCAGTTCGATATTCGATTTTGCCGGCTTTAAACTCTTTAATCGCTTTCGTTAAATCGAAGGTTACCGTGCCGGTTTTCGGGTTTGGCATTAATCCTTTTGGGCCTAAAATTTTACCGAGTTTACCCACATCCCGCATCATATCCGGAGTAGAGATTGCAACTTCGAAATCCGCCCACCCTTTACTCACTTTCTCAACCAGATCTTCAGCCCCGACAAAATCGGCGCCGCCGGCTTCAGCTTCTTTGATTTTTTCACCTTTAGCAAAAACTAGAACCCGGGTCGATTTCCCGGTACCGGCTGGTAATGATACCGTTCCCCGAACCTGCTGGTCGGCTTGTTTCGCATCGACTCCAAGTTTAATCGCCAGTTCAATTGTCTCATTAAATTTCGCGGTGGCAGTTTTTTTAATTAAGGCAGGTATTTCTTCTATCGGATAGAGTTTCGTTCGATCAACTAATTTTTCTATTGCTTGATACCGTTTACTTCGTTTCATATAAATCTAAATCTCCTTTTTGGTCCTATCGGCTAATAGCCTCCCAAATGGGATATTATGGGTTTCAATATTTCTTGCTACCTTATGATTCTACTTCTATGCCCATACTTCGGGCTGTCCCTGCTACCATCCGCATTGCTGCTTCGATGGTATTCGCATTCAAATCCGGCATTTTTAACTGCGCTATCTCTTTAACCTGGGCTTTGGTAACTTTCCCAATTTTATTTTTTAGCGGGTTACCGGAAGCTTTTGCAATTCCAACCGCCCGTTTTAAAAGCACTGCTACTGGTGGCGTTTTCAGAATAAAACTGAAACTTCGGTCGGAATAGATGGATATAATTGCCGGAATTATCATGCCTTCCTGCCCTTGCGTTTTCGCATTAAATTGCTTGCAGAATTCCATGATATTGATTCCATGCTGGCCTAATGCCGGGCCAACCGGCGGTGCCGGGTTCGCCTGCCCTGCAGGAACCTGTAGTTTAACTTGTGCAACAACTTTTTTTGGTGCTGCCATAATAATTCACTCCTCTTTTAGACCAATTCAACCTGTAAAATATCTACATCGGTTGATACCGTACGACCTAAAATCGAGATCCCGATTTTTAACCGGCCTTTTTCTTCGTCAATCTCTTCGATGGTACCGACTAAATCGATATTTCTACCTTCAACCACCTTAACGGTATCACCTTTTTGGAATTTCAGTTTCGGCCGCGGTTTATCTCCTTTATCTTCCATTCGTTCTTTAATCGTCGCAAACTCGGTCGGTTTTAACGGGACCGGTCTATTCCCAGCGCCGATAAATCCGCTTACCCCAGGTAGGTTTCTAATAACTTCCCAGGTCTGGTCATCCAGTTCCATTTCAACCAGGATATACCCGGGAAAAAACTTCCGGGCAGTAGTAACCCGTTTACCTTCTTTAACTTCGGCAACATTTTCTAAGGGTATGATGACCTGACAGATTTTATCCTGCAGGCCGAGAGTAGCTACTTTCCGTTCAAGATTAGATTTAACTTTGTTTTCGTGTCCAGAATAAGTGTGGACAACATACCATTGTTTGCTCATAATAATTCTTTTCTGATTTAGTTATCGACTATATTTTTTTAGGGTCGTCCCCGATGTCTTTCCGGAGAAACGATATTCACCCTTAATACATAGATTGGTCAATCTACCCCAAATGCTATTTAGGCAATAGTATCCTATGAAGTCTTGATTTAGCTTGATTAACGAAACAGGTAAGTTAAGACAGTCGAGAATGCTATATCAAGCAAATATAAATATATTAAGGATATAATTACTGATACTGCTACTACTCCGGTTGACCCG